>CBININ010000110.1:0-7338 GCA_966250755.1 uncultured Gammaproteobacteria bacterium
TGGCGGCGACGCTGGGCATCGCCGAAGCCGCCGCGCGGCAGTCGCCCGAGCAGAAGCTCGCGCGGGTGCGCGCCCTGCAGGCCGCGGGCGAGGTGGTGGCCATGGTCGGCGACGGCATCAACGACGCGCCGGTGCTTGCCGGCGCCGACGTCTCGCTCGCCCTGGCCGAGGGCGCCGCGATCGCCCAGCGCGCCGCCGACATCGTCGTCACCAGCCCCTCGCTGCAGCGCATCCCCGAGGCCATCGCGGTGGCGCGGCGCACGCGTCGCGTGGTGCGGCAGAACCTCGCGTGGGCCGCGGGCTACAACCTGCTGGCGCTGCCGCTGGCGGCCGTCGGTTCGATCACCCCGTGGCAGGCGGCGCTGGGCATGGCAGCATCGTCCCTGGTCGTCACCCTCAACGCGCTGCGCCTGTCGCGAAGGACTGCCTCGCCATGACCATCCTCCTGCTGCTGGTGCCGATCAGCGTGCTGCTGCTGGGCATCGCCGTCTGGGCCTTCCTGTGGGCCGTGCGCAGCGGCCAGTACGACGACCTCGACGCGCCGGCCATCGACATGCTGCGCGAAGAGACCTCGAAGCGGCCAGGCGATGCCGATTGACTGGCTGACCCTCGGCGCGGCGGCGATGGCCGGCCTGCTGGGCGGCGCGCACTGCGCCGCGATGTGCGGAGGCATCGCCACCGGCTTCCAGGCCATGGCCGGGCGCCCGGGCTTCGCGTCGGCGCTGCAGACCAACCTCGGCCGCGTCGGCGGCTACGTGCTCGCCGGCGCCATCGCCGGCGGACTGGGCCAGGGCATCGTGCAGGTGGCACGCATGGAGTGGCTCGCGCTCGGCGCGCGGATGCTGGTGGGCGTGGTGCTGGTGCTGGCCGCGCTGCGGCTCTCCGGGCGCGTGCCCCTGCTCGACCGCGCCAGCCTGGGGGCATGGAAGCTGCTGCGGCCCTTGCAGCAGCGCTTGATGCCGCTCGACAGCGCGCCCAGGCGCGTCGCCGCCGGCATGCTCTGGGGCTGGTTGCCCTGCGGCCTGAGCACCACCCTGCTGGCCGCGGCCTGGCTGCAGGCGAGTGCGCAGAATGGTGCGCTGACGATGGCCGCCTTCGGCCTGGCGACGCTGCCGGTGATGCTGCCGCTGACCTGGTCGGGCGCGCGACTCGGCCGCTGGCTTCAGGCGCCGCGGCGCAGGATGGCCGGCGTGGCGCTGTTGCTGCTGGCCGGCTTGCTGACGATCGCCTCGCCCTGGCTGATGCACGCGCCCGGCATGCCGGCGGTGCTGGCGGCGCTGGGCTGCCTGCCCACGCCGACCTGAGATGCTGGGCTCAGGGCCGCCGCGCGGACTTCGGCGACGGCTCGGCTTCCGGCGAATGCGCCATGCGCTCGAGCTCGGCGGGATTGGTCACTTCCACCAGCCGGCCGTGCACCGCGATAACGCCGTCCTCCTGCAGACGGGTGAAGCCGCGGCTGACGGTCTCGAGCGCCAGGCCGAGGAAACGTGCGATGTCCTCGCGGCTCATCGGCAACTTGAACGCATGGGCCGACGCGCCGATGGCCCGGTAGCGCTCGCCCAGGCCGTGCAGGAACAGCGCGATGCGCTCGTTGGCCTGGCGGCGCACCAGGATCTCGCGGTGGTCGGTGTCGCGGTTGATGCCATGGCCGATGACCCGCAGCAGCTGGTGCTGCAAGCTCGGCAGCTCCGCCGCCACGTGGGTGAGGTCGGCGAAAGGCACCTCGCAGACGTTCGCCGTCACCAGCGCCACCGCCTCGCAGCGGTGGCGGCCGTCGCCGAGGGCGTCCAGGCCGATCAGTTCCCCCGCCAGGTGGAAGCCGAGGATCTGCTCCTCGCCGTCCTCGCTGACGCTGACGGTCTTGAAGGCGCCGTCGCGGGCGACGTACACCGAGCCCATCGTGTCGCCGGCGCGGAACAGGCGCTCGCCGCGCTCCACCGGCCGCCGGCGCCGCACGATCTCGTCGAGCCTGGCCAGGTCACCGGCGCCGATGCCGGCCGGCAGGCACAGCTGTTGCAGCGAGCAATGACTGCAGCTCTGGCGCAGTCGGGTGAGGTCCAGCGTGACGTGGGTAGCCATGGCCGAATTATCCCACGGGCCGGGGTGGGCTGCGCGGGCAGCAGTATCCTGCGGGTCCGGCCCCTGTGACAGGAGGAGACGTGATGTCGGCGGAGCGCTTCGAACTTTCCTTCCTGGGCGCCAACGGCACGGTGACCGGCTCGCGCCACCTGCTCGACTGCGGCGGCGCCCGCGTGCTGGTGGACTGCGGACTGTTCCAGGGCTACAAGACGCTGCGCCTGCGCAACTGGGCGCCGTTCCCGGTGCCGCCGTCGAGCATCGACGCCGTGGTGCTGACCCACGGCCACCTCGACCACAGCGGCTTCCTGCCCCGGCTGGTGCGCGACGGATTCCGCGGACAGGCCTGGTGCAGCCATGCGACCCGCGCGCTCTGCAAGATCATGCTGCCCGATTCCGGCCGCCTGCAGGAAGAGGAAGCGCAGTTCGCGGCTCGCAAGGGCTCCTCGAAGCACAAGACGCCGCAACCCCTGTACAGCGAAGCCGAAGCCCTGTCCGCGCTCGGCTGCCTGCGAGGCGTGGAGTTCGGCGCCGAGTTCGAGCCGGTGCCGGGTTTGCGGGTGCGCCTGCAGCGCCAGGGACATATCCTCGGCGCCGCCGCGGTGATCGCACGCTACGGCGAGCGCTCTGTCGCCTTCAGCGGCGACCTCGGGCGCCCAGCCGATCCGGTGATGCTGGCGCCCGAACCCCTGCCCGCCTGCGACTGGGTCGTCTGCGAATCGACCTACGGCAACCGCCGGCACGAGGGCAACGCGCTCGAGGACGAGTTGCGCCCCGTGCTGCAGCGGGTGCTGGCCCGGCATGGCGTGGTGGTCGTGCCCGCCTTCGCCGTCGGCCGCGCGCAGATGCTGCTGCATGCCATCGCCCGGCTGCTGGCCGACGGCTCGGTGCCCAGGGCGCCGGTCTACCTCAACAGCCCGATGGCGGCGGAAGTCGGTGCGCTGTACCGGCAGTTCCCGGGCGAACATCGGCTTGATCCGGCCGCGCTCGATGCACTGCAGTCGGTCGCGCACGTGGTCGGCAGCGTGGAGGAATCCAAACAGCTCAACCAGCGCAAGGGCCCGATGATCATTGTCTCGGCCAGCGGCATGGCCACCGGGGGCCGCGTGCTCCACCACCTCATCGCCTTCGCGCCCGACCCGCGCAACGCGATCGTGCTCTCGGGCTTCCAGGCCGGCGGCACGCGCGGCGCCTCGCTGGCGGCGGGCGCAACCAGCATCCGGATCTTCGGCGAAGACGTGAAGATCGGCGCCGAGGTCGTGCAACTGGCGGCGGCGTCCGCGCACGCCGACGGCGACGAACTGCTGCGCTGGCTGGCCACCGCGCCTGCGCGGCCGCGTCGCGTCTTCGTCACCCATGGCGAGCCCGACGCCAGCGAGGCGCTGCGCCTGCGAATCGAGCGCGAGTTGCACTGGGATGCGCACGTGCCCGAGTACCGCGAGACGGTGGACCTGCTGGCGCCGTGAGCGAGGCCGCCGCCGATCGCGAACGGGGCCTGTCACAGGCGGAGGCCGCGCGGCGGCTGGCGCGATACGGGCGCAACCGCCTGCCGCAGCCCGAGCGCCGGCACGCCGGGCGGATCGTGCTCGACGTGATGCGCGAGCCGATGGTGCTGCTGCTGAGCGGCGCCTGCCTGTTGTACCTGGCGCTTGGCGACGCCGGCGAGGCGCTGGCCCTGGGGGTGTCCTTCCTGGTCGTTGTCGGGCTGACGGTGGTGCAGGAACAGCGCTCCGAACGCGCCCTGCAGGCCCTGCGCGAGATCGGCGCGCCGCAGGCCCGGGTACTGCGCGACGGCGAGCCGCGCGCGCTGCCTGCCGAGGAACTGGTGCCCGGCGACATCGTACTGCTGGCCGAAGGTGACCGGGTGCCCGCCGACGCGCGCCTGTTCGAACACACCGACCTGCAGGTGGACGAGTCCCTGCTCTCCGGTGAATCGGCACCGGTGGCAAGGATCGCGGGCAGCGGCGACGAGGCTCTGGTGCATGCGAGCACGCTGGTAGTGCGCGGACGCGGACGCGCCGAAGTCGTGGCCACCGGGGCGGCCACCACCGTTGGCCGCATCGGCTCGGCCCTGCACGCCATCCATCCGGGCCTGACGCCCCTGCAGGCGCAGATGCGACGCGTCGTGGCGCTGTTCGCGGTGGCAAGCGTGGCCACCAGCCTGCTGATGGCCTGGCTGCACTGGTGGCAGCGCGGAGACCTGCTGGCCGCGCTGCTGGCCGGCATCACCCTGGCGATGGCGACCATTCCCGAGGAATTCCCGGTGGTGCTGGCGGTGTTCCTCGCGCTCGGCGCCTGGCGCATGGCGCGGCGGCAGGTGCTGGTGCGGCGGGCCGCCGCGATCGAAACGCTGGGCGCGGTGAGTGTGTTGTGCGTGGACAAGACCGGCACGCTGACCGAAAACCGGATGGACGTGGCGCGCCTGCTCGCCGATGCCGCGGATGGCACGGACCAGGCAGCGGCGCAGGGCGAATTGCTGGCCTGGGCGGTGCTGGCCAGCCGCCCCGATTCGCTCGATCCGATGGAACGCGCGCTACGGACGCGCGCGGCCGAGAGCATGGCGCCGTCGGAGGCGGCAAAGCCGCCGCGCCACCTGCGCGAGTATCCGCTCTCTCCCGAACGTCCCGCGCTGGCGCATGCCTGGGAAAGCGTCGGCGGCCTCGCGGGCGTGGCCATCGGCTGCAAGGGTGCGCCGGAGACCGTGGCGAAGCTTTGCCGGCTGGACGCCGCGCAGGAGGCGCGAATGGCGGCAGAACTGGCGCGGCTCGCCCGCGACGGCTTGCGCGTGCTGGGCGTGGCCCGCGCCGAATTGGCGACCGGCGCGCACTTGCCCGGCGACCTCGCCGACTTGCCACTACGCTGGCTCGGCCTGGTGGCTTTCGTGGACCCCTTGCGCGAGTCGGTGCCCGCCGCGGTGGCCGAGGCCCGCGCCGCCGGGCTGCGGGTGCTGATGCTCACCGGCGACCACGCGCGGACCGCGGCGGCGATCGCGCAGCAGGCCGGCGTGGCCGACGGCGACGCCGTGGTCACCGGCGACGAACTCGACGCCCTCGACGACGCCCAGCTCGACCGGCGCCTGCGCGACGCGCGGGTCTTCGCCCGCGTGCGTCCGGAACAGAAGTTGCGCCTGGTGCAGTCGCTGCGCCGCGCCGGCGAGGTGGTCGGCATGACCGGCGATGGGGTCAACGACGCCCGGCGCTGGTCGCCGCCGATGTCGGCATCGCCATGGGCAAGCGCGGCACCGACGTCGCCCGCGAAGCCGCCTCAATCGTGCTGCTCGACGACGACTTCGCCAGCATCGTGCGTGCCGTGCGGATGGGTCGCACGATCCACGACAACATCCGCCGCGCGATGCGTTACATCATGGCGGTGCACGTGCCGATCGTCGGGCTGGCGCTGCTGCCCCTGCTGACCGGCGCGCCGCTGATCCTGATGCCGCTGCACGTGGTGTTCCTCGAGTTGATCATCGACCCCGCCTGTTCGATCCTGTTCGAGCGCCAGCCGCCCGCGAACGACCTGATGCGGCGTCCGCCGCGGCCACGCGGCGAGTCCCTGTTGCCCGCGTCCGAACTGCTGGCCAGTCTCGGGCAGGGCGCGGCCGTGTTCGCGGTGGTATGGGCGGTGCACAGCCTCGCAACCGGGCTCGGGACGCTGTCGCATCCCCAGGCCGCCGCGCTGGCCTTCACCAGCCTGGTCGCGGGGAACCTGGGCCTGATCCTGCGCCATGCTGGCGGCGAGACACTGGCGGCGCGCCTTCGCTCGGTGGGCATGGCGCACGGACTGGTGCCGATGGTCGCGCTGGCCCTGCTCACCGCAGTGACGCTGGCGCCCGGCGTCACGGCCTGGTTCGGCTTCCAGCCGCCGCCGCTGCAGGCCTGGGCGCCGGCGATGCTGCTGCCCTTGCTTCTCGCGCCCTTCCTGCCTGGAGCCTCGCGTCCGCGCTAGGGATCCCCCCCGACGCTTCGCGCCGCCACCGCCACCCGCGCAGCTAGTCGCCGCGGGCGCAGGACAGCAGGCTGCGCGCCAGCCCGTAGGGTTCTGGATCGTCGCGATTGGTCAGCAGCATGACGGTGGTGCGCCGCCCGGGATCGCGGATGATGACGTTGCGGAAGCCGAGGCTTTCGCCCGAATGCCACACGGTGCCGTGGGTCAGGCGCCAACCCAGGGCGTAATCCACGTCCGGGTCGTCGGTCCCGCCCTGGCGCGCGAACATTTGTGCGCGCAGCGTGTCGCCGAGCAGGCGGTCGTCATCGAGCGCGGCGTCCCAGCGCGTCAGGTCCTGCACGGAGGCGTAGATGCCGCCGTCGCCGAGTACGGCGCTGGTGGCGCTCTGGTCGCGCCGCACCCACGCGCCGTCCTCGAGGCGATACCCGAAGGCGCGCTCCGGCACCGCCGGCCCTTGGTCGGTACGCGCGAGCGAGCTCATGCCCAGCGGGCCGAAGATCCGCGCCTGCAGGAAGGCCGGGTAGGCCTGCCCGGACGCGCGCTCCACCACCAGGGCCAGCAGGGCGTAGCCACTGTTGCTGTAGCGGTAATCCGTCCCCGGCGCGAACAGCGTGCGGTCCTGGCCCTCGAGCAAGGCCAGTACGTCGGCATCGCGCACCTGGCGCGGGGCATCGTCGGGCACGAATTCCTCGTAGTCCACCAACCCGCTGCGATGGCTCAATACCTGGCGCAGCGTGGCGTTGCGGGAAGCGGCAGGCAGCGAGGGCAGCCACTTGCCGATCGGATCCTCGAGCGACAACACGCCGTCCTGCACGAGCAGGAGCACCGCCATCGCAGTGAACTGCTTGCTCACCGACGCCAGGCGGTAGTGGGTGCCAGGGCTCGCGGCGCGCGCGGCCTCCAGGTCGGCGAAACCGCGGCTGGCGTCCAGCAGCACCTTCCCTTCCCGCAGCACCCGCAAGGAGGCGCCGGGCACCCGCCCGGTGTACGGCTGGAGGATGGCGTCGGCGCGCGCCTGCAGCCCGGCCCCGCAGGGGGACGCCGTGGCGGGCGCCTCCCCGGATGCGCCCGTCGTCCCGCCCATGGCCACCGCGGCCAGGACGAGCAGACCGCGACGGCGAAAGGTTGGCATGCGGTGGAACTCCTGCCGCGGGCGATGCCCGGATGCGCGCATCGTGCCCGAGCGGGCAAAAAAAATCCCGGCCGGGGCCGGGAGTCTTCTCTTGCCCTTGCAGGCAGCTTGGCGTCCCCACGGGGATTCGAACCCCGGTCGCTACCGTGAAAGGGTAATGTCCTAGGCCTCTAGACGATGGGGAC
>CBININ010000111.1:0-7325 GCA_966250755.1 uncultured Gammaproteobacteria bacterium
AACGACGTGCTGGTGCAGGGCGCCGAGCCGCTGTTCTTCCTCGACTACTTCGCCACCGGCAAGCTCGATGTCGACACCACGGTGGCGGTCGTCGGCGGCATCGCGAAGGGCTGCGAGCTCTCCGGCTGCGCGCTGATCGGCGGCGAGACCGCCGAGATGCCCGACATGTACCCGCCCGGGGAATACGACCTGGCGGGCTTCACCGTCGGCGCGGTGGAGAAGTCGAAGCTGATCGACGGCAGCCGCGTGCGCGCCGGCGACCAGCTGATCGGCATCGCCTCCTCGGGCCCGCATTCGAACGGCTATTCGCTGATCCGCAAGATCCTCGCGCGGGTCGGCGCGACGGCCGAGAATGGCGGCCTCGATCTCGCGGTCGGCGGCGTGAAGCTGGCCGACGCGCTGATGGAACCGACGCGCATCTACGTCAAGCCGGTGCTGGAGTTGCTGGGGAAGCATGAGATCAGCGCGATGGCCCACGTCACCGGCGGGGCCCTGGTGGAAAAGATCATCCGCGTGGTGCCGAAGCCGCTGGGGTTGGAGATCGACAGCTCCTCGTGGCCCCTGCCGCCGGTGTTCGACTGGCTGCAGCGCGAAGGCAACGTGCCGACGCCGGAGATGTGGCGCACCTTCAACTGCGGCATCGGCTTCGTGCTGATGGCCGCACCTGTCGCGCTCGCGGCGATCGAAGCCGACCTCGGCCGCCTCGGCCTGGCGCACTGGCGCATCGGCCAGGTCACGCCGGGCGGCGACGGCGAGCGACTTCGGATCCGCTGATGCGCCTGGCGGTGCTCGCCTCCGGTCGCGGCAGCAACCTGCGCGCGCTGCTCGAGGCAAGCCGCGGCGGCCGCCTGGCCTCGCGCGTGGTCGGCGTGTTTTCCGACCGCGCGAAGGCCCCGGCGCTGGCGGTGGCGCGTGAGTATTCCGTTACGGCCGAAGCCCTCAACCCGGCGGATTTCGCGGACCGCGTCGCATATGACGACGCCTTCTTCGACGCGGTGGCCGGCGTTCAGCCCGACCTCATCGTCTGTGCCGGATATATGCGCCTGATATCCGACCGCGCCGTCCGGCGTTTCCAGGGCAAGATGATCAACATCCATCCATCGCTGCTGCCGGCCTACCCCGGGCTGGACACCCACGCGCGGGTACTCGCGTCCGGCGACGCCGAGACCGGCGCCAGCGTGCACGTGGTGACGCCCGAGCTCGACGGCGGCCCGGTGCTCGCGCAGGCCCGCGTGCCGGTGCAGGCTGGCGACGATGCCGCGGCGCTGGCCGCGCGCGTACTCGGCGTGGAGCATGAGTTGCTGGTCCAGGTCGTCGGTGCGATCGAGCGCGGCGAGCTGGATGCGTCGGCCGTACCGCCGCGCTGGAATGGCATTGCGCTCACCGCGCCGTTGCGCGCGGGCGCCGCGGGTCGTCTGGAGGTACGCGCATGAGCCCCGCCAACCGTGTGCTGCGCTTCGCGACGTCGCTGCTGCTCGCGCTGCTGCCGCTATCGGCCTTCGCGCAGTTGCCCGCGCCCTATGCCGCGACCTACGAGGTCAGCCGCAACGGCAGCCCGCTGGGCACCGCCACCGTCGAATTCCGCGCCCTGCCCAACGGCCGCTATGACCTGCGATCACACACCGTCGGGAGCCAGGGCCTGGCGGCCATCGCCGGCGTGGACCTGCTGGAGCACTCGGTGCTGCGCCTGGCCGACGGCGCGCCCGAAACGGTCGCTTACAGCTACCGCCAGAAGATGGCGTGGAAGTCCAAGTCGCGCGACATCCGCGTGGATGCCGACGCCCGCCGCATCACCTACAGCGACAAGGACCGCGAGTACGCCCCGCCCTACCGGCCCGGCGTGATCGACCGCAACGCGATCACCGTCGCGCTGATGGCCGATGTCGCCGCCGGCAAGCCCGGCGACCTGCGCTACCTGATCCCCTCGAAGGACGAACTCGAGACCTGGACCTACCGCGCCGCCGGCAGCGAACGCCTGCGCACGCCGCTGGGCAACGACGAGGCCATCCGCATCGAACGCATCCGCGAAACCGCCAACGGCCGCACCACGACGCTATGGCTCGCGAAGACCCGCGGCTACGTCCCGCTGCGCATCCTCCAGCGCGAGCCCGACGGCGAGACGATCGAAATGAAGATCACGTCGCTGAAGTGAGCTCCTCCCGCACGCGGTGAGCGGCCGGACGGCAGCCCATCGCACGCGGCCACCCGAAGCTTTTGCTTTTCAACCATTTGGAGCGCGGATTGGCGCGGAGATGCGCTGCGTGGCCTGCGGGCCGCGAAGGTGTAGGCGTGGACGGTGGCCGGTGTCCCTGCGCGGGACTATCGGCGACAAGGATGTCGCCGATAAGCCTACACGGACGTACTTGCGGCGTGTCCCGCGCAGGGACACCGGCCGCCGGCCACGCCGGCGACCGAAGCGAAAAACTCAGGCAACGCGGCGGATCTTCGCGCCCAGGCCGCCGAGTTTTTCCTCGATGTTTTCGTAACCGCGATCGATGTGGTAGATGCGATCGACCGTGGTTTCGCCCTCGGCCACCAGGCCCGCCAGCACCAGCGACGCCGACGCGCGCAAATCGGTGGCCATGATCGGCGCCCCCGTCAGCTTCGGCACGCCCTTGATGATCGCCGTGTTGCCCTCGATGCGGATGTCCGCGCCCAGGCGCTGCAACTCGTTGAGGTGCATGAAACGGTTCTCGAAGATCGTCTCGCGGATCACGCCCACGCCCTCGGCCATGCAGTTCATAGCGGCGAACTGCGCCTGCATGTCGGTCGGGAAGGCCGGGTACGGCGCGGTGGTCAGGCTGACCGCCTTCGGGCGCTTGCCGCGCATGTCGATCTCGACGAAGTCCTCTCCGGTGTTGATGCGGCCACCGGCTTCCTCGAGCTTGTGCAGCACCACTTCCAGGATGTCGGCGCGGGCGCGGCGGCAGAGCACGCGGCCGCCGGTCATCGCGCCCGCCACCAGGAAGGTGCCGGTCTCGATGCGGTCGGGCATCACGTCGTAGTGGCCGCCGTGCAGCGAGTCCACGCCCTGGACCACGATGCGGTTGGTGCCGGCGCCCTCGATCTTCGCGCCCATCGCGATCAGGCAGTTCGCCAGGTCCAGTACCTCGGGCTCCTCGGCGCAGTTGTCGAGCACCGTGGTGCCCTTGGCGAGCGCGGCCGCCATCAGCACGTTTTCGGTGCCGGTGACGGTGACCATGTCGAAACTGTAGTGGCCGCCACGCAGGCCCTTGTCGGCGCGCGCCTTCACGTAGCCGTTCTCCACCACCACGTCGGCGCCCAGGGCCTGCAGGCCGCGAATGTGCTGGTCCACCGGGCGCGAACCGATCGCGCAGCCGCCGGGCAGCGAGACCTCGGCGTGGCCGTGGCGCGCCAGCAGCGGGCCCAGCACCAGGATCGAGGCGCGCATCGTCTTCACGAGTTCGTACGGCGCGACGGTCGCGACCATCGAGGTCGGCTCGACGGTGATGGACAGCTTCTCGTCCACCGTCAGGTTCACGCCCAGCGCGCCGAGCAGTTCCATCGTGGTGGTGACGTCGTGCAGGTGCGGCACGTTGCCGATGGTGATCGGCGACTCGGCCAGCAGGGTGGCGCACAGGATCGGCAGCACCGCGTTCTTGGCGCCGGAAATCTGGACTTCGCCGTCCAGCGTCTCGCCGCCGGTGATGATGATCTTGGCCATGTGGCTCGTCGGGTCTCGGAGAGGGGTAAAGGGATGCCGCGCGCGGTCAGGCCGCGCCGGCCTCGGCGGGCGTGAGCGTGCGCAGGGCCAAGGCATGGATCTCGCCGCCCATGCGCGCGCCCAGCGTGGCGTAGACCATGCGGTGGCGGGCCAGCGGCAGCTTGCCCTGGAAGGCCTCGCTCACCACCGTCGCCTCGAAATGCACGCCGTCCTCGCCCTGGACCTCGGCGCGGGCGCCGGGCAGGCCGGCTTCGATCAGCTGCTTGATCTGGAGTGCGTTCATGTCGGGGATGCCGAAATCCTGGGGACCGGGCCGGCGCAGGCCTTACAATGGCTGAACATCATACCCGCTGCCCCTCGCGCATGAGTGCCATCCCCACTGCCCCCGGCTCCGCCGGGACCCGGTCCGACGCCGACGACCTGCTGCTGGCCAGCGGCCGCCGCGTCATCCGGGTCGAAACCGAGGCCCTGCAGGCCCTGCAGGCGCGGATCGGGCCGTCCTTCGCCGCTGCCTGCCGCGAACTGCTGGCCTGCCGCGGCCGCGTGGTCTGCACCGGCATGGGCAAGTCCGGGCACATCGCCACCAAGATCGCCGCCACCCTCGCCTCCACCGGCACGCCGGCCTTCTTCCTGCACCCGGGTGAGGCCAGCCACGGCGACCTGGGCATGGTGAAGGACGAGGACGTGGTGCTGATGCTGTCCAACTCCGGCGAGTCGGAGGAGATCCTGACCATCGTCCCCGCGCTCAAGCGCCAGGGCAACCGCATCATCGCCATGACCGGCCGCGCGGAATCGCGGATGGCGCGGTTGGCGGACGTGCACCTGGACGCGAGCGTGCCGGAGGAAGCCTGCCCGCTGGGACTGGCCCCAACCTCCAGCACCACCGCGGCGCTGGTGATGGGCGACGCGCTCGCCGTCGCGCTGCTGGAAGCGCGCGGCTTCACCTCCGACGACTTCGCCCGCTCGCACCCCGCCGGCAGCCTCGGCCGCCGCCTGCTGCTGCACATCAGCGACGTGATGCACGCCGGCGACGACGTGCCGCGGGTCGGCGAGGACGCTACCGCCACCGAGGCCCTGGTGGAAATGAGCCGCAAGCGCCTGGGCATGACCGCGGTGGTGGACGCCCACGGCGTGCTGCTCGGCATCTTCACCGACGGCGACCTTCGCCGCGCCCTCGACGACGCCCAGCTGGACCTGCGGACCACCCCGGTCCGCACCCTGATGGCGCGCTCGCCCAAGACCATCGGCGCGCAGCAGCTGGCGGTGGAGGCGGCGCACCTGATGGAGGAGTTCAAGATCAACGCGCTGGTGGTGGTGGACGAGCAGCGCCGCGTGGTCGGCGCACTGAACATCCACGACCTGCTGCGGGCACGGGTGGTCTGAGCATGGAACCCGCCTTGCCGCCCCACCTGCGCGAACGCGCCGCGCGCATCCGCCTGGTCGGCTTCGACGTCGACGGCACCCTGACCGACGGCCGCCTGTGGTTCGACGCCGAAGGCCGCGAGTCCAAGGCTTTCCACGCCCATGACGGCCTGGGCCTGCGGCTGCTGGAAGACAGCGGCATCGCCGTGGCCTGGATCACTGCCCGCGACAGCGCCTCGGCCCGCGCCCGCGCCCGCGACCTGCGGCTGACCCACGTCCACACCGGCGTGCACGACAAGCTCGCCTGCCTGCGGCAGCTATGCGCCACGCTCGGCCTCGCCGCGAACGAAGTGGCGTACATGGGCGACGATCTCAACGACCTGTGCCTGTTCGGCGAGGTCGGCTTCGCCGTGGCACCGGCCAATGCCCGCCCCGAGGTGCGCGAGCGCGCGCACTGGGTCACTGCCGCGCGCGGCGGCGAGGGCGCGGCCCGCGAGCTCTGCGACCTCGTTCTCAAGGCCCGTGGCCTGGACGAGGCCGCGCTGGCGCGGTTCGAGCACGGATGATCCGCCGCCGCAGCCTGGTCGCCTTCACCCTGCTCGCCGTCGCCGTCGCCGGCGGCTTGGCCGTGTGGCAGCTGCGGCCCGAGCCGCCCCCGCCGCCGGTGAACCCGGCGCGCTCGGACTACATCCTGGAGAACTTCGAGCTCACCTCGCTCGACACCGAGGGCAAGGAAAGCTTTTCGGTGACGGCGCCGCGGCTGGAGCGCGACCCGCAGGGCAAGTCCCTGACCCTGCAGCTGCCGAGGTTCAGCTTCCCGGACAAGGACGGTGGCCGCTGGCAGGCCACCTCCGACACCGCCTGGGTGGCCGAAAAGGGCGTGGAAGTCCGACTGATCGACCGGGTCGAGCTGGTGGGGCCGCCCACCCCGAGCGGCGACCGCACCCGCTTCAGCACCGCCCGCCTGCAGATCTTCCCCAAGCAGGACCTGGCCCTGAGCGAGGATCGGGTGACCATCAGCCGGGCCGACTCTATACTGCGCGGGACCGGGCTGCGCGCCGACATGCGCAGCAAACACATCCAGCTGCTCGCCGACGTCAAAGGACGCTATGCGCCGCCTCCGCCTTAACGTGACCACCCTGGCCCTCGGCCTCGCGCTGGCCCTGGCCGCCCAGGCCAAGACCACCGACCGCAACGCGCCGATGGACATCTCGGCCGACAAGACCGACGCGGTGCTCAGCGACGACAGCGACTCCACCCTCACCGGCAACGTGCTGATCACCCAGGGCAGCATGGAGATCACGGCCGATCGCGCGGTCATCCACCGCCGTGCCGGCGAGATCACCGAGGTCGAGCTGACCGGCGCGCCCGCCACGCTCAAGCAGGTCGCCGACAACGGCGAGCCGATGAACGCCCGCGCCGGCCGCATCGTCTACACCCTCAGCGCCGACGTCGTCGTGCTGACCAGCAGCGTGGTGATCGAACAGCCCCGCGGCAACCTGCGCGGCGAGACCATCAAGTACGACCTCAAGACCGGTCGCCTCGACGGCGGCGGCGACGGCTCGCGCGTGCAGATGCGCATCCTGCCCAAGTCGGCACCTGCCGCCGCCCCCGGCAACTGATGGCATTGCACTGATGCTGTCGGCCAGGGGCCTGCGCAAGCGCTACAAGTCGCGCGAGGTCGTCCACGATTTCGGGCTGGAGCTGAGCCCTGGCGAGGTCGTGGGCCTGCTGGGACCGAACGGCGCCGGCAAGACCACCTGCTTCTACATGATCGTCGGCCTCGTGCCGGCCGACGCCGGTCGCATCGAACTCGACGGCAAGGACATCACCGCGCTGCCGATGCACGAGCGCGCGCGCCGCGGCATCGGTTACCTGCCGCAGGAAGCCTCGGTCTTCCGCAAGCTCAGCGTGGCCGACAACCTGATGGCGGTGCTGGAGCTGCGCGCCGACCTCACGCCCGCGGCCCGCAGGCGCGAATTGCAGTCGCTGCTGGACGAACTGCAGGTGGCCGAGGTGGCCGGCCAGCTCGGCGCCAGCCTGTCCGGCGGCGAGCGCCGCCGCGTGGAGATCGCCCGCGCCCTGGCCGCCAACCCGCGGCTGATCCTGCTCGACGAACCCTTCGCCGGCGTCGACCCGATTTCCGTCGGCGAGATCCAGAAGATCGTCAGGCACCTGAAGCAGCGCGGAATCGGGGTGCTGATCACGGATCACAACGTCCGTGAAACCTTGGGCATCTGCGACCGGGCGTATATCCTCAACGCAGGAAGCGTACTGG
>CBININ010000112.1:0-7282 GCA_966250755.1 uncultured Gammaproteobacteria bacterium
ACCGGCCCCGGCGCCACCGCGTTGACGCGGATGCCGCGCTCGAGCAGGTTGCTCGCCAGCGCCTTGGTGAAGGCGTGGATCGCGCCCTTGGTGGCCGAATAGTCGAGCAGCTTCGGGCTGCCGAAGATGCCGGTCTCCGAACCCGAATTGATGATGCAGGCGCCCGGGCCCAGGTGCGGCAGCGCGGCGCGGGCCATGTGGAAGTAGCCGCCGATGTTGGTCTGCAGGGTTTCCTGCAGGTGCTCTTCGTCGAGGTCCTCCAGCCGCGCGGTGTGCTCCTGGAAGGCCGCGTTGTTGACCAGGATGTCGAGGCGGCCGAAGGCCTCCACCGTCTTCGCCACCGCGTCCTCGCAGAAGCGCGGGTCCTTGACGTCGCCGGCCAGCGCGATGCCGCGCCGTCCTTCGCGTTCGACGTGGCCGACGGTCTGGCGCGCGTCCTCGTGTTCGTCGAGGTAGGCGATCGCGACGTCGGCGCCCTCGCGGGCGAACAGCACCGCCACCGCGCGACCGATGCCCGAATCGCCGCCGGTCACCAGCGCGACCTTGCCCTCGAGCTTGCCGCTGCCCTTGTAGTCGGGCGCGAGGAAGCGCGGCTGCAGTTGCAGTTCGTGTTCGTTGCCGGGCTTGGCCAAATGCTGCGCCGGCATCTTCTCCGGCTGCCTGCGCACGCCGGCCTGGACCGGCTTCTTCTTCGCCGGCGCGGCGGGCTTGCCGGTGCCGGCCTTCTTCTTCGCCGCCACGCGTGCCTCTTCGGCGTCCACCTTGCGCTGGATTTCGCGTTGCTGGGCGGCGCTGGCGGCGCCGCGGGCGCTCGGCCGGGCTTGCGGCTTCTTCAGCGGATTCGATGCGGTGGTCTTGTCAGGCATGTCGGTGCTCCGGCGTGTTCTTGAAGGCGCCGCGCAGGTTGAGCGCGGCCAGGCCCAGCTGCAGCACCACCAGCGCCAGCGCGTGGTCGTGCCAACCCCAGGCGATCCACAGGGCATTGCTGGCCAGGAAGATCCAGAAGCCCGCGGTGCGGCGCGCCTTGCGCGTCGAGCCGACCAGCCACGCCGCCAACAAGGTCAGCACCATGGCGGGCCACTGCAGGACGTCCCAGTCCAAGCCCATCGCTCAGCGATGCATGGCGAGCGGGTCGAGCCGCTCGAGCGCGCGGCAGCCGTCGGCCAGCAACGGCCGCGCGCGCGACCAGTCCAGGCGGGAGTCTCCGCGCAGGGAGATCCAGTGCGCGGCGAGCACCTGTTCGCGCTCGTCGTCGAGCGCCGCGCACAAGACCGCGTGCGCCGCCAGCGCCAGCGCATAGGCGGGGCGCGCATCGTCCCAGGCCAGTTCCGGCCGCAGGCGGCGCACCGAGGCGAAATGGCTGCGGCAGAAGGCTTCATACGCGGCCGGCACGTCGATCCAGCGCGTCCCCCCCCCGCGTGCGGTCGCCTCGCGCGCCGGGCCGTGTCCGCTGAGCAGGGCGCGGCAACGCGCCAGGGCCTGCGCGTCCACCGGCCACTGCGGCGCCAACGGTTCGAGGCTGTCCACCGGGGCGCTGCGCAGGCTCGCGACAGGGCGGATGGGCGCGCGCAACAGCGTCTGGACGGAGGCGGTCATGAGTGGCAAATTCCCTTTGCGTGGCGACCTGCGACAGGTCGCCCGTGCCGCGACGGCCTTTGCGATTCCACTCTCGCAGGCGCTGCTTTAACGGCTACTGAAGCTTTCCGGCGGGAGCAGGACCATGCGGCAGGCGAGGATGCGGGGTGTATGGGCGGCGGCCTGGTTGCTGCTGGCCGCGCCTGCGGCCGCGGCCGACAAGGCCGAGTTGTTCAAGTGCGTGGATGCCGCGGGCGTCACCAGCATCCAGTCCGCGCCCTGTGCGAAGGGCAGCACGCAGGTATGGCGGCGCGATGCCACCGCGGAGGCGCCGCCCACGCCCGAGCAGGCGGCGCAGGCGCTGGCACGGCGCGAGCGCGACGAGCGCGCCGTGCGCGAGCTGTCACGGGAAGTCGAGCGCAAGCTCAAGCCGACGCCGCCGTCGGAGCAGCCCGCGCCCGCGCCGGAGGTGGCCCAGCCGGGCGAGGGTGTGACCGACGCCCCCGATCGCTGCGCCCAGGCGCAGGAGTTCGCCGCGCAGCTGCGCGAGAAGGAATGGTTGGCGCTGAGCGAAGACCAGCTGCGCCGCCTCTACGGCTGGGTTGCGACCCAGTGCCAGCCGGTCTCGCCAGCGCCCTGATCAGCCGCCGCCGAGCAGCGGATACGGATTCACCGCGGTCCCCTCCCACCAGCGCTTCTCCGGGCCAAGCAGGAAGATCGCGAAGTGCAGGTGGGGTGCGTCCGGGCTGGCGTTGCCGGTACTGCCCACGTAGCCGATCACCTGTCCGCGCTTGACCTGCGTGCCTTCCGACAGCAGCGGCGCGTAGGCGTCGAGGTGCGCGTAGTAGTAGGCCACCCGGCCCGCCGGGTCGAACTGGTAGATGGTGCGGCCACCGGGCTTGCTCAGGAACAGCTTCTCGATGCGGCCGTCGGCGACGGCGAGCACCGGCGTGCCGCGTGGGGCGAGAATGTCGATCGCGTCGTGCCGGCGGCCTTCGCCGCGGCTCTGGGTGAAGGTGTCGCTGAGTTGCTTCGCCTGCACCCCGCGCACCGGCACCAGCAGCGGCGGCGTGCCCGGCGGCAGCGGAAGCTCGGCCAGGCTGGCGGCCCCGCTGCTCGGCGGCGGGGTTTGCGTCGCATTGCCCACCGGCGCCACCGGCGCGCTTTCATCCGGATCGGCGACCGTGCCGGCGGCGGCCGGCGCGCCCGCGGTCTCGGGCAAGGGTGGGGGTGGCATCGGCTGCGGCGCGGTCGCGCCGAACGGCGCCGTGCCGGTGACCACGGCGGACGCCGCGCTCCTCGATGGCGCACCGCGTGGTGGCGCGACGGGCGGCGGCGCGCGCTCGCCGTGCAACGCGGCGAGCAGCGTGCCCGGCGCCAGCCAGCCGCGTTCGAGCGGCACCAGCACCAGGGCCAGGCCGATCAGGATGCCAAGCGCGAGAATGGCCAGTCCGCGCACGCCCTACTCCTGCAGTATCGCGGGCATGCCCGCCGCCACCGCATCGGCGAGCGTGAGCGCATCCCAGTTGGTCAGGCGGATGCAGCCGTGCGACTGGGTCTTGCCGATGCGCGAGGGCTCCGGCGTGCCGTGGATGCCGTAGTGCTCCTTCGACAGGTCCACCCACACCAGGCCGACCGGGTTGTTGGGGCCGGCCGGGATCTTCGCCTTGCCGTGCTTCGGGTCCGCGTCCCAGAACAGATCGGGGTTGTAGTTGAAGTCCGGGTTGCGGCCCACGCCCTGGATCTTCCATTCCCCGACCGGCAGCGGGTCGTGCTCGCTGCCAGTGGACGCGGGGAACTGCGCATAGACCTTGCCTGCCGCATCAAGCAGCGCGACCGTGGAGTCGGAGCGGTCCACGCGCACGCTCGCCGCCGCGGCTGGCGCGGCGGCACGCACCGCCGGCACCGACAGCGTCTCGCCAGCGCGCGCGAGGTCCTTGCCGGGGTTGAGCGTGCGCAGCAGCGCGGGGCTGGCATGGAACTTCTCCGCCAGCGCCTCTTCGGCGGAGGCATAGCCGAGCGCGGGCAGCGTCGCCTTTTGCATCATGTCCTCGGGAATGGGTTGGAACGGCCCCGCGACGTCAGCGGCCTGCACAGTGTAGGCCTGCAGCACCGGCGCGGCGTCCTGCCCGAGCGCCTGCCAGGTGGCATCGTCGAGTTCGCCGCTCGCCTCGAGCCCGCGCGCCTGCTGGAAGCCGGTGAGGGCGCGGCGCAGGTTGGAGCCGGCGCGGCCGTCGATTTCGCCGGGCGAGAAGAAGGCCCGGTCCAGCAGCACCTGCGCGCGCAGCACCGCCTGCGCATCCGTGCGCGCATCCGGGTCCTGCGTGGTCGCCGGGGTCGCCGTGTCCTGGGCGACGGCGGCGGGCGCGGCCATGGCCGCGGCGAGGGCCAGGGCCAGCACGGCAAATCCAGTGCGTCGCGTCATTCGGGGGATCTCCTGTGGGTTGGCGGCCATGCTGCCGCCTGCAAGCCGAGGCGACGATGAACGAACACCGCCGTGACTAAAGGCCGGGTGAATCGACCGGGGGCCCTGTGTCACCATGCACGGCACGCCGTTTGCCCGGAGAAATGGATGGCTTCGATGCCCGCACTGCGCCGCGTCGCGCTCGCCTTGCTGATGCTGGGCCTGGCCTCGCAGGCCGCCGCGTCGGTGACCCTGCCCTTGCCATGGAAGCTGGGCTTGCGCGCGAACTACCTGGGTCGGTCCGTGCAGGAAGACGTTCGCGGTGGCAAGACGCGGCGCACCGAGACCCGCGAGACCGACGTGCTGCGCATCACCGAGGCCGGGCCGAAGGGCTTCGTGCAGGTGTGGCGCACCAGCGACTCGCAGGTCAAGGTCAGTGGCAATGCGGAGGGGCTGGAGAAGGACAAGGCGCTCGCCCTGGCCCTGGCCAAGCGCTTCGAGCGCCTGCCGATGGAGGCCGAGCTCGATGCGCAGGGAAATTTCACCCGGCTGCGGAACTGGCAGGTCCTGGGCGCGGCGATGCGCGAAGTGCTGCTGCCCGTCCTGCTGGAACAGAACCGCGCCAAGGCCAGGGACGCCGGCATCGATGAAGCCACGCTGCGTGCCCGTTTGGCGCCGGCGCTCGAGCGCCTGACCTCGGAGAACGCGCTCTCGTCCACGCTCGGTCGGCAGGCCGCGGTGTTCAACTTCTTCACCGGCGCCTCGCTGACCCGCGGCAAGCCGATGGCCTACACCGACGTGGTGCCCAGCCCCTGGACCGCCGACGTGATCCCCACCCGCGGTACCTTCGAACTCGGCGAGGTCAACGCCAACACCCTGACCATCCGCTGGAACCAGTCCATCGACCCGGTGAAGGGCGCGGAGGTGATGCAGCGCATCGTGCGCGAGCTGGTCGGTCCCGACCTGCCCAAGGGTGCACCACCGCCCGAACTCAAGCTGTCCGACACCGCCACCGTGGTGATGGAGCGCCGCAGCGGCCTGCCGCTGCGGATCGAGCAGGTTCGCCGCATCCAGGCGGGCGGCAGCGTCAAGACCACCACCTGGACCCTGGAAAAGCTGCCCGACTGATGGGCATAGAACTGGTCGGCTTCGATGGCGACGACACCCTCTGGCACAGCGAGGGTTATTACCGCGCCGTGCACGATGCCTTCGAGCGCATCCTCGGTGGCTACGTGGACCTGGCCGATGCCCGCCTGCACGAACGCCTGCTCGCCACCGAACGCCGCAACCTGCGCCTGTTCGGCTACGGCGCCAAGGGCATGACCCTGAGCATGCTGGAAACAGCGATCGCCCTGACCCAGGAGCGCATCGGCGCCGCCGACCTGCACCGCATCCTCGAGCTCGGCAAGTCGGTGCTCGAACACCCGGTCGAGCTGATCGACGGCATTCGCGCCGCGGTGGAGGCCGTCGCCGCGACGCACCGCATCGTGCTCATCACCAAGGGCGACCTGTTCCACCAGGAGGCCAAGGTCGCGCGCTCCGGACTCGCCGACCTGTTCCATCGCATCGAGATCGTGTCCGAGAAGGATCCGGCGACCTACCGCCGCGTGCTCGGCGAATTCGACGTGGGCCCCGGGCGCTTCTGCATGGTCGGCAACTCGCTGCGCTCGGACATCGAGCCGGTGGTCGCGCTCGGCGGCTGGGGCGTGCACATGCCCTACCACGTGACCTGGGCGCACGAGCTCGAATCCGGCATGGATCCGGCGCATCCGCGCTTCGCCACCGTCGAATCCGCCGCGCAGATTCCCGCCGCGCTCGCCACCCTGTCCCGAGGAGTCGCCTGATGCCGAGCTTCCGCCGCAAACCCTCGTGGCCGCGCCGCCTCTTGCGTTTCGCGCTGTGGGTGCTGGTGCTGGCCACGCTGCTGGCCGCGGGGCTTTGGGTGTATGGCAGCCGCTTCCATCCCGAGCGCGAGGACGTGCCGGGCCAGCGAGCGGAACTGGCGCCGCGCCGCGTGCAGCCGCAGCTGGCGCGGGTGGATGCCACGCAGTTGCTCGCCGACCTGCGTACGCTCGCCGACCCGGCGATGGAGGGCCGCAAGGTCGGCACCCCGGGCGGCGCGCGGGCCCGTGCCTACGTCGTGAAGCGCTTCCGCGAGATCGGCCTGGCGCCGGTCGGCGCGGGCTATGACCAGGCCTTCACCTTCACGCCGCGGCGTGGCATCGCCTTCTGGCGCGCCAAGTTCTGGCAGGCGCGGCCGCCGGTGCACGGCGTCAACGTGGTCGGGCAGATCCGCGGCAGCGTCGAGCCCGGCCAGGTCATCGTCGTCAGCGCGCATTACGACCACCTCGGCCGGCGTGGTGGCCAGCTCTATCCCGGCGCGGACGACAATGCCTCGGGCGTCGCCGCGCTGCTGGCCACGGCGCGCTGGTTCCGCCAGCATCCGCCGCGCCACACGATCGTGTTCGCGGCCTTCGACGGCGAGGAGTCGGGCCTGCAGGGCGCGCGCGCCTTCGTCGCGGCGCCGCCGGTGCCGCGCGCGTCCATCGTGCTCAACCTCAACTACGACATGCTCTCGCGCAGCAAGGTCAACGAGTTGTTCGCCACCGGCCTGTACGCCAATCCGCAACTGCGGGCGGCGCTGGACGGCGTGCGCGGCACCGCGCCGGCGACCCTGCTGTACGGCCACGACCACCCGCGGCCGTTCTGGGACATGAACGACTGGACCCAGCAATCGGACCAGGGCGTGTTCCACGAGGCCGGCATCGCCTTCCTGTATTTCGGCGTCGAGGACCACCCGGACTACCACCGGCCCGGCGACACCTTCGAGCACGTGGACCGCGATTTCTACCTGCGCGCGGCCGACCTGGTGGTGGGCGCGGCCGCGGCGCTGGACGCGCTGCCCTCGTCGGCCCTGCGCAAGCCGGCCGGGGCGGACTGATGCCGCTGTGGGCCGCCGTCGTCGGCACCCTGGTGCTCGCCTTCGGCGCGGGGATGCTGGCGATGCTCGGTCTGTCGGCGGGCACCGCCTTCAGCCGCGACTACCACGAGCTGACGCCGCGCCAGCGCATGATGGCCAAGCTGCTCGCGGTCGGCGCGCTGCTGGGCGCGGTGGCCTTCGCCCTGCTGGCCACCGCGATGGCGATCTGGACGCTCGGCCGATTCATGGCCTGAGCGTCCCGCCGATCACTTCAGCTCGAAGCTGACCGGCACCAGCGCCCAGGCCTGGATCGGCGCGCCGTCGCGGGTGGCGGGCACGAAGTGCCAGCGCTTCTTCACCACCTTCAGCGCCGCCTCGTCGAG
>CBININ010000113.1:0-7273 GCA_966250755.1 uncultured Gammaproteobacteria bacterium
GCGATCACCTGCATGGAGATGCTCGAGCACGTGCCCGACCCGGGCTCGGTGCTGCACGCCTGCGCGACGCTGCTCAAGCCCGGCGGCACGCTGTTCCTCTCCACGCTGGACCGCACGCCGCAGGCCTTCGGCGCGGCCATCGTCGGCGCCGAATACCTCGCGCGCCTGCTGCCACGCGGCACCCATGATTATGCCCAGTTCATCCGCCCCTCCGAGCTCGGCGCCTGGCTGCGCGAGTCCGGCCTGCAGCTGCAGGACGTGTCGGGCCTGGCCTACGACCCGCTGCGCCGCAAGGCCTGGGTCGGCCGCCATCGCGGCATGAACTACCTGGCCTGCGCGACCAGGCCGTGAGCGGCATCGCCCCGCTGGTCCTGTTCGACCTCGACGGCACGCTGGTGGACAGCGCGGTCGATTTGCTCAATGCCTTGAACGTCATCCTGGCGAGGGAAGGGCGCCCCGCGCTGACGCTGCCCCAGCTGCGCCCGGTGGTGTCCAAGGGCGGCCGCGCGATGCTCGGCGTCGGCTTCCCCGAACTCGATGCGGCGCAACGCGAAGCCTTCCTGCAGCCCTTCCTCGACGTCTACGCCGACGCCGTCGCCCACCACAGCACGCCCTTCGACGGCGTCGAAGACGTGTTGCGCGCGATCGAGGCCAGCGGCTCGCGCTGGGGCATCGTCACCAACAAGCCGGCCTACCTGGCCGAGGGCGTGGTGGCGACCATGGGCTGGCGCGATCGCTGCGCCATGCTGCTCGGCGGCGACAGCCTGCCGCGCAAGAAGCCCGAGCCCGACCAGTTGCTCCATGCCTGCGCCGCCTTGCAGGTGCCGCCGGCGCGCTGCGTGTACATCGGCGACGACGAGCGCGACATCGTCGCCGCGCGCAACGCGGGCATGGCCTCGGTCGCGGCGCTGTGGGGCTACCGCCTCGACAGCGAGGATCCGCTGGCCTGGGGCGCGGACCGCCGTGCCGACATGCCGCGCGACCTGTTGCGCCCCGGCCTGCTCTCGCCCGGCCTGTCATCAACGTGACCGCGCCCGCCGACGACGCGCTCGCACACTTCGTGGCGAAGTGGTTGCAGCGCGAGCCCGAGATGCGCTTTGCCGAACCCTTCCTGCCGCCCGTGCAACGCGAGCGTGCGCAGGCCTGGGGCGCCCTGCTGCATGAGCTGCGCGAGGCGGCCTTCGAGCTTTCCGATCCCGGCGTCGCCCGCGCCAAGACCGCGTGGTGGGCCGAGGAGTTGCTGCGCGCGTCCGCGGGCGAGGCGCGCCATCCGGTCACCGCGCGACTCGGTGCGGGCGCTCCCTGGGCGGCCTTGTCGCGCGAGCTGCTGCGCCTGCCCGAAGTCGACGGCCGCAGCGCCTCCACCGCGCAGGCGCTCGCCGCGCTGCAGCCCGCGGCCGAGGCGGCGGCGGCGGTGGAGTCGGCCTTGTTCGCCGCCGGCGACGACGCACTCGCCGCGCACAGCCTGGCCGTGCACTGGTTGCTCTCGCGCCTGCCGCAGGGCCTGGCCGACGAGGACCAGGCGCGGCTGCCGATGCACCTGCTCGCGCGCCATGGCCTCACCGCGGCGGAACTGCCGACCGAGCGCTCGCGGCCCCTGCTGCGCGACTGGGGCAGCGAGTTGCTGGCCGCCAGTCCGGGGCGCCTGCCGCCCGGCGTCGCCTTGTTCCGTCGCGCCCGCCATCGGCTCGATCGCCAGCGCCTGCGCGCCCTGGCCCGCGAGGGGCTGCCACGGCCGCCATCGCCGCCCGCGGCGCTCTGGCAGGCCTGGCGCGCCGCCCGTGGCGCCTGAACGGCCGGCTTGACGTACCCTGCACGGGCCCCCACTTAGTTTCATTCCTTCTCCCCCAATGCGAATCCCGCCGATGGCACCGATCACCGAGAACCTGGCTCGCGTCATGCCCGACGTGGCCAACGAGGCGCGTCCCGCCGTCGCCGGCGTGCTGGAGTGGGTGGGCATGGGCGAGATCGAGCTGCCCGTGCGCTTCCTCGACGCGCAGGGCCGGGAACACGCCAGCGGCGCCCGGGTCAACGCCTTCGTCAACCTCACGCGGCCCGACGTGCGCGGCATCCACATGTCGCGCCTCTACCTGCACGTGGATCGCGCGCTGGGCGCCGAGCCGCTCTCGCCCTGCAGCCTGCGCCGCCTGCTGAAGGATTTCCTCGACTCGCATGCCGGCCTGTCCGACCGCGCGATGCTGCAATTGCATTTCGACTACCTGGTGCGCCGTCCGGCGCTGGTGAGCGACAACACCGGCTGGAAGTCGTATCCGGTCAGCGTGACCGCGGTGCTCGAGCGCGGGCAATTCTCGCTCGAGCTGGGCGTCGAAGCGGCGTACTCGAGCACCTGCCCGTGCTCGGCCGCGCTCGCCCGCCAGCTGATCCAGGAGAACTTCGCCGCGCACTTCAACACCGGCGAGGCGCTCGACCCGCAGGCCGTGCTGGCCTGGCTCGGCACCGAGCAGGCGATCAACGCCACGCCCCACAGCCAGCGCAGCACCGCGCAGGTGCGCGCGCGGCTGGCGCCCTCGTTCCAGAACCTGCCCTTCATCGAGATCATCGACCGCATCGAGGGCGCGCTGAAGACGCCCGTGCAGACCGCGGTCAAGCGCGAGGACGAGCAGGCCTTCGCCCGCCTCAACGGCCAGAACCTGATGTTCTGCGAGGACGCCGCGCGGCGCATGCAGAAGGCGCTGGACGAGGACGAGCGGATCGCCGACTTCTGGGTCAAGGCCTCGCACTTCGAGAGCCTGCATCCGCACAACGCCGTCGCGGTGGCGACCAAGGGCATTCCCGGCGGGTACGGCCCGGGCGGCTGAGGCCGAACGGCGGTACTCCCGCGGGGGTGATCCCGCCGCCCGTCGGGTAACCGCGCGGGCCGCGTTGTCATCCGGCGTCTGCTTCGGTCAGACTGGCCTTGCGAGCGGCGAGCCGGGGAGCGGCCGATGAACTGGGTACTTGCGATCGTGGCGGCGTTCTTCGGCGCGGTGCTGGCCGAGGAGGAAAGCATCTTCGGTGCGGTCGGCGCCTTCTTCCTGGTCATGCTGGCCTTCGCGTTGCAGAAGCAGCGCACCGAACTGGCGCGCCTGCGCAATGAAGTCGAACTGATCCGGCGCCGTGCCGGCGCCGAAGCCGAGGCCGCGCGCGTGGCTCCCGCCGCGCCGATTCGCGAGCCCGCGCCGTCGGCATCGATGGCAGCCACGCCCGCCGCAGCGCAAACGCCCGGGCCGGTTCCCGCCACGTCGGCGGCCGATGGCGGCCCGATGCCGCCGCCGCGGCCGGACCGCACGCCGTCCACGCCTTCGCCTGCCTTCGAACCAAGGTCGGTCGCCGCGCCCGCGCGCGAGCCGCTTCCGCCACCGCGCCCGCGCGCGCCCGCCGAACCCGGCTGGGATGCGGTGCTCATCGACAAGGTCAAGCGCTGGTTCACCGAAGGCAACGTGCCGGTGAAGATCGGCGTGCTGGTGCTGCTGTTCGGCGTGGCCGCCGCATTGCGGCTGGCGGTCGCCAACGGCTACCTGATGCTGCCGATCGAGGCGCGGCTGGCCATCATCTCGGTGTTTGCGCTGCTGGGCCTGGGCCTGGGCTGGCGCGAGCGCATCGCCAAGCCCGCGTTCGCGCTCAGCCTGCAGGGCGGTGCGCTGGGCGTGTTGCTGCTGGTGGTGTTCGCGGCCTTCAGGTTGTACGGCTTGCTGCCCGCGGGCATGGCGCTCGGGCTGGTGGTGGTGCTGGTCGCGGGCGCGGCGCTGCTGGCGGTGCTGCAGGACGCGATGGCGCTGGCCGTGCTCGGCTTCCTGGGTGGCTACCTCGCGCCGGTGCTGATCTCGACCGGCAGCGGCAACCACGTCGCGCTGTTCTCCTACTACGCGGTGCTCAACGCCGCGGTGTTCGCGATCTCGTGGAAACGCAGCTGGCGCCTGCTCAACCTGATCGGCTTCTTCTTCACCTTCGGCGTCGGCGCCGCCTGGGGCGCGAAGTTCTACCGCCCGGAGCTGTTCGCGACGGTCGAGCCCTTCCTGATGCTGTTCTTCGCCTTCTACCTGCTGATCGGCCTGGCCTACGTGCTGCGCCAGACCGAGCACCGCCGGCCCTGGGTGGACGGCACCCTGGTGTTCGGCACGCCGCTGGTGGCCTTCCCGTTGCAGGCGGGCATGCTCAAGGACGACCGCATGGCGCTGGCCTTCAGCGCGATCGCGGTGGCACTGGTGTATGTCGGCCTGATCGCCTGGCTGCGTCGCCGGCGCGGCGAACGCCTGCTCACCGAGGCCTACGGCGCGCTGGCGCTGGGCTTCGCGACCCTGGCGGTGCCGCTGGCCTTCAGCGCGGGCACCACGGCGAGCCTGTGGGCGCTCGAAGGCGCCGGTGCGGCCTGGCTCGGGCTGCGCCAGGGCCGCAAGTTCCCGTGGCTCGCGGGCCTCGCGCTGCAGGTGCTGGCGGCGGGCGCCTACCTGTTGTCCACCGCGCCGGATTCGCCGGCCTTCGACAGCGGCTGGTTGTTGCTGAACTCCCAATGGTTGGGAGCGGCCATCATCGCTTTCTCGGGCTTCGCGCTGTCGTGCATCCACGATCGCCATGCACCGCGCTACGGATTCCCGCAGCTGCTGTTCGCCTGGGCGGTGCTGTGGTGGGCAGTCGCGACGGCATCGCAGTTTGACGATGCGGCTTTCACCGCGCTCGGCGACTGGCGCTACGGCGCGCTGGCGCTGGGCGCGAGCGCCGCGCTCGCCGCGCTGCTCTCGCGCTGGCTGGCCTGGCCGCGGCTGCAGGCGATGGCGGCGGTGGTGGCGGTGCTGGGCGTGCTGCTGGTGCCCTTCGCGGTGGACCGCTACGACGCCCCGCTGGCCGTGCCCGCGCTCGGGGCCTGGGCCGCGTACGCGGCGGGCCTGCTGTTCGCACTGCATGCGGGGCGCGCGCTGCGCGATCACGCGCAGGCGGTCGCGCACGTCGCCTGGCTGTGGACGCTGGCCTTCGCGCTGTCCTGGCAGGCGCATGCGTTCGCGCGCACCGAGGCCCTCGCCGAGGGCTGGCGTTTCCTGGCCTGGGTGGCGCCGCTGGCGCTGATGACGCTCGGGCTCTGGCGCCGTCCGCAATGGCTGGCCTGGCCGCGCGCCGAGGCGTTCGGGGATTACGCGGCGGCGTGGTTCGGGCCGGCCATGCTGTTGCTGGCGCTCGCCTTCATCGGCGGCCTGTTCCTGGCGGGCGATCCGGCGCCGCTGGCATACGTGCCGTTGCTCAACCCGCTCGAGCTGACGCTGCTGGCGATCGGCGTGCTGCTGTTCGCGTTCGCCGGCCGCGTTATGCAACTCTCGCCGCTGCGTGCGGCCTGGCCGATTCCCGCGCTGGCGCTGGTGACGATGGCGACGCTGCGCGGCGTGCACCACCTGCACGGCGAGCCGTGGTCGCTGCAGATGCTCGATTCGGGCTTCAGCCAGGCCAGCCTGACCGTGGTGTGGAGCCTGATCGGCGTGTCGGCCTGGATCCTCGGCTCGCGCCGCCGCGACCGCATCGTCTGGACCGGCGGCGCGGTGCTGATGGGCATCGTGCTGCTCAAGCTGCTGGCGGTGGACCGCAGCTACATGGGCAACCTGCCGGGCATCGTTTCGTTCATCGCGGTGGGCCTGCTGCTGGTCGGCGTGGGCTGGATCGCGCCGTCGCCACCCCGCACCGCCAGCAACGAGGCCACCGCATGAAGACGATGCTGCGTTCCCTGGGCCTGGCTGCGCTGGTCGCAGGCGCCGCCGCCGCCAGCGAGCCTTCGGATTACGCGCGCCAGTGGACGGTGCTCGGCTATTGCGGCGATGCCCCGAGGGCGGCGTCGGTCGAGGACGCCAAGCCGCTGCGCTGCGAAGGGGCGTTCGCGGTCGCCCTCGACGAGTCGGTGTATCGCCAGGCCACCCGCGCCGACCTGTCGGACGTGGCGGCCTTCAATGCCGATGGCGAGGCCCTGGCCTTCGGTCCGATGCCCGCCGAACTCGGCCCGCCGCCGGGCGAGTGGCGGCAAGCGGCCTGGTTCGTGCTGCCCCCGGCGACGCCGGCCTTGCCGGCTTCCGACCTGCACCTGCACGTCAGCCGCGATGCCTCCGGTTCGCTGCAGCTCGACGCCACGCTCAGCCGCGCGCCGTCGAACACCGTAAGCGACCTGCTCATCGACGTGGCCGAGCCGCTGCGCGCGGTGGAGGGCCTCGAGCTCGAGCTGGCGCTGGATGCGCCGGACTTCAGTTCGAGCCTGCGGGTGGATGCGAGCGACGACCTGCAGGCCTGGCGCCCGGTGGTGGACGGCGCCGCGGTGGCGCAGCTGCGCCAGGGCGGCCAGGCCCTGGTGCGCCGACACGTCGAGATGCCGGCGACGCGGGCGAAGTACCTGCGCCTGCACGTGGACGGCGCGCCGGTGCCGCTGCGTGGGCTGCGCCTGCGCTTGCAGGCCGCCGGCGAGCCGCTGCAGCGCAGCCGCATCGCCGCCGACTACGTGGGCCGCGACGGCGCCGGTTATGTCTACCGCGTCGCCGCGCGCGTTCCCGTCGAACGCGTGGCGATCGCGCTCGGCGACGACAACGCGGTCTCGGCTTTCAGCATCAGTGCGCGCGAAGTCGGCGCCCGCGACTGGCAGTACGTCGGGCAACTGACGGCGTTCCGCCTGCGCGGCGCGGGGCTGGCGCTCGACAACGAGTCCATGGACGTGCCGTCCACGCGCCGGCAGGAATGGCGGATCGAGCCGAGCGTGGCGCTGGCGCGCGTGCCCGAGTTGCGCCTGGACTACCGACCGGAGAGTTGGCTGCTGCTGACCCACGGCCGCGGCCCCTTCGTGGTGGCGGCGGGCAGTTCGGTGGCGCGGCGCGATGCGTTCCCACTCGAAGCCCTGGTCGGACAGGTGCGTTCGCGCTACGGCCGCGACTGGAAGCCCGCCGACGCCGCGCTCGGCCCGATGCAGACCGCCGGCGGCGAGGCCGCGCTGAGCGCTTTCGATCCGGCGAAGAAGCGCACCTGGATCCTGTGGAGCGTGCTGCTGCTCGCCGCCGGAGCGGTCATCGCGATGACCTGGCGCCTGCTGCAGTCGCGGCCGGATTCCTGAGCGGGTCGAGCAGGGGTTGCGGGTCCAGGCGCACGTCGAACCAGTTCAGGCCCCAGTGCATGTGCGGCCCGGTCGCGCGTCCGGTGGCACCGACCAGGCCGATGCGCTGGCCGCGTTCGACGCGCTGGCCGACCGCCACGTCGATGCGGCTCAGGTGCAGGAAGCTCGAGCTCAGGCCGTGGCCGTGGTCGAGCAGCACGGTGC
>CBININ010000114.1:0-7259 GCA_966250755.1 uncultured Gammaproteobacteria bacterium
GGAAGCAAGGCGTGTGCGCAGTCAGCCACATCGGCAGCGTGGCGTCCTCGACGATCTCGTCGCGCACCAGGTTGGTGAGCGAGACTTCGGCGGTCGGGATCAGGTAGCGACGGGTCTCGCCGACCGTGGTGTTGAACAGGTCGTCCTCGAACTTCGGCAGCTGGCCGGTGCCGCGCATGCTTTCGGCGTTCACCAGCAAGGGCACGTTGCACTCGGTGTAGCCGTGCGCGTTGACGTGCAGGTCGAGCATGAATTGCGCCAGCGCGCGGTGCAGGCGCGCCAGCTGGCCGCGCAGCACGGTGAAGCGCGAACCCGACAACTTGGCCCCCGCCTCCGCGTCCAGCCAGCCGTGGCGCTCGCCCAGCGCGACGTGGTCGCGCGGGGTGAAGTCGAAGCGGCGCGGCTCGCCGATGCGCTTGAGCTCGACGTTGTCGTGCTCGTCGCGGCCCACCGGCACCGACTCGTGCGGCAGGTTGGGCACGCCCAGCGCGATCGATTCCATCGCGTCGCGGATCGCCTCCAGCCGCGTCTCCGACGACTTGAGCTCGTCGCCGAGGCCGGCGACCTCGGACATCAGCGCGGACACATCCTCGCCTTTGGCCTTCGCCTGGCCGATCGCCTTCGAGCGCGTGTTGCGCAGGTTCTGCAGTTCCTGGGTGCGGCCCTGCAGGGCCTTGCGTTCGGTTTCCAGCGCCTCCCAGGCGCCGGCGTCGAAGTCGAAGCCGCGGGCGGCCTTCAGGCGCGCGGTGGTGTCGGCGAGCGCGCCGCGCAGGAGCTGGGGGTCGAGCATCGTGGCATTCCAGAAACGAAACGGGACGGGCAATTATCGCCGCGTCCCGCCTGTTGCCGCAACGAAAACCCCCGCCGGAGCGGCAAGCTCAGCGGCGGGTACGTCCCAGCCACCAGGCCATGGCGGCGCCCGCCAGGGCCCAGCCGATCACCTGCTCCAGCAGGTTGCCGACGGTGAAATCGGTCGGGAACCGATACCAGTTCCAGTACGGCACGCTCACCGTCAACCAGGAGAACAGGCCGACGGCCGCCGCGACCGTCACGCGCCGGCCAAAGCCAAGGTTTCCCAGCGCCAGCACGAAGGCAACCACCATGGCCGAGAGCGTGTCGGAAACGAACTGGATGCCGAGGTTGCGACCCATGTCCATCGGATCACGGCCCTCCGGCTGGTAGACCACGAAGGCGTAGGGACCGCCGAGCGCGCGGGCCGAATACGCCTTCGTCGCTGCTTCGTCCTGCATCTGTGCGGGCGCGAGGTACGGCAGGTAGTAGATGCCCTCGGCCGGCAGGCCTTGCTTGAGCCCCGCCATGACCGCGGCTTCGTCGCCCGGCCCCTTCATGCCCATCTCGCCGATGGGTAGCACCATGTGGGCGAACGCGCCCCACAGGAAGAACACGACGCCGCCGATCAGCCCGGTGATGAAAACCCGCATGGCACTCCCCTCCCCAAGGACGTGGAGCGGGCAGGCTAGACCCGCGCCGGGCGGGCCGCAAGCCGGGCGTTCAGCCGCGCAGCCAGCCGCCCAGGCGCGCGCCCAGCCAGACCAGGGCCAGTCCCGACACCAGGCTCAACGCGAGGTAGCCGAGCATCGCGCCGCCCCGCCCGGTGCGCCCGAGCATCAGCAACTCCAGCATCAGCGCCGAGTAGGTCGTCAGCGCGCCCAGCACGCCGACCATCAGGAAGGCGCGCCAGTACAGGGCCGACGGGCCACGGCCTTCCAGCCAGGCGAACAGGAAGCCGGCGGCGAAGGAACCGACGAGATTCACCGCCAGCGTGCCCCAGGGCAGGCCCTCGCCCACGTGCCGGACCATCCAGCCGCCAACCACATGCCGTCCGGCCGCGCCCAGGGCGCCGCCGGCCATCACCAGGCCAAGCAGGCTCCAGTTCATCGCTTCGCTCCCCTGGCCTGCTCGCGCGCCGCGCGCAGGGCCTCGAGCTTTTCCTTCATGCGGATCTCGAGGCCGCGATCCACGGGACGGTAGTACACCTGCTCGCCCATCGCCTCCGGGAAGCCGGTCTGGCCAAGCGCGACGCCGCCCTCGGCGTCGTGGTCGTACTGGTAGCCGGCGCCGTGGCCGAGCTGCTTCATCAGCTTCGTCGGCGCATTGCGCAGGTGCATCGGCACCTCCAGGCTGCCGCGCGCCGCGACGTCGCCGCGCGCCTCGCCCCAGGCCAGGTAGGCCGCGTTGGATTTCGCGCAGGTCGCCAGGTAGATCACCACCTGCGCCAGCGCCAGGTCGCCCTCGGGACTGCCGAGGCGCTCGTACGCGTCCCAGGCCTCGATCGCCATCTGCAGCGCGCGCGGGTCGGCCAGGCCGACGTCCTCCACCGCCATGCGCGTCAGGCGCCGCGCGAGGTAATTGGGATCGGCGCCGCCGTCGAGCATGCGCGCGAACCAGTACAGCGCCGCATCCGGGTTCGAGCTGCGCACGCTCTTGTGCAGGGCCGAGATCTGGTCGTAGAACTGGTCGCCCTGCTTGTCGAAGCGGCGGGTGCGGTCGGCGAGCACCTGCACCAGGGTGTCGTGGGTGATCTCGCCGCCCTCCTCGCCCGCCAGTTCCGCGGCGATCTCCAGCAGCGTCAGCCCGCGGCGCACGTCGCCGTCGGCGGCCTGCGCGATCGACTCCAGTTCGGCATCGCCGATGCGCAGGTGCATGCCACCCAGCCCACGCGCCTCGTCCGAGAGCGCCCGCCGGAGCGCAGCGGCGATGTCCTGGGGCGACACCGCTTCCATCACGTGCACGCGGCAGCGCGAGAGCAAGGCGGAGTTGAGCTCGAAACTGGGGTTCTCGGTGGTGGCGCCGACGAACAGGATCGAGCCGCGCTCGATGTGCGGCAGGAAGGCGTCCTGCTGCGCCTTGTTGAAGCGATGCACCTCGTCGACGAAGACCACCGTGCGCCGACCCTGAGCGCGCGCGGCCTCGGCCTCGGCCAGCACCTTGCGCACCTCGGGCAGTCCCGACAAGACCGCGGAGATCGCCTGGAACCGGGCATCGGCATAGCGCGCCAGCAGCAAGGCCAGCGTGGTCTTGCCGCAACCCGGCGGGCCCCACAGGATCATCGAATGCACGCGCCCGGATTCGATGGCGCGGCGCAGGGCGGAGTTCGGCGCCAGCAGGCGGCGCTGGCCGACCATCTCGTCCAGTGTCGCCGGTCGCATGCGTTCGGCGAGCGGACGCAGGCCCTCGGGCGGCTGGAACAGGGAATCGCTGGCGGGCTGGCCCTTGCGCATGGCTGATTCTAGCAACGCGTCCCGGCCACGCGCGGGCGCCCGCCCGCAGCTCAGTCCCGCAGCGGCGAAACCTGCGCCGAGGGGCTCACCGTGCCCACCACGTCCACGCCCTTGGGCGGCGTGAAGCGGAAGGTGTTGGCCGCGAACGCCGGGTTGCGTTTCCAGCCACTGAAGGCGATCACCGTGCGCTGGCCGAGCCCGTCGGTCAGTTCCATCCGCGACAGGCCGGCGGCGCCGAAGCCCAGCCGCGCTTTCTGGAAGGGCGCGTCGTCGGCCTTGCGCGGCACCAGCACCAGCCAGTCGAGGTCGCCGGCGCGGCCGCCCTCGCTCACCTTGTACTGGCGGTCGAGTTCCGTCGGGTCGATCAGCACCGACAGCGGGCTGTCCTGCTCCTCGAGACTCTGCTGGCGCACCGTCACCTGCTCAAGCTCGGGGTCGTAGATCCACAGGTGGTCGCCGTCGGCGACGATCAGCTGCGGCGCCGGGAGGCGGTATTCCCAGCGGAACTGCCGCGGCGCGGCCATGCGCACGTTGCCGGAACTCGCATCCGCCTTGCGGCCGTTCGGGTCGTAGACCTGCTGGCTGAAACTGCCGTCCAGGCCCTTGAGCCCGCGGGTGAAGGCGTCGAGTTGCGCGCGCGCCGACTTCGCCGCGGGCGTCGCGGCAGCACTGGGCGCGTTCGCGGGCGCGGCGATCGCCACACCGGTCGCCGCCAGCAGCGCGGCAATCAGGCAGGCGGACGGCAATCGGGCAAGACGCATGGTCACTCCGGGAAAAGGCGGGATCGGGCGCAGTCTGCCCGAGCGAATCTGAACGCAGGCAGGGCCCTCAGTTCCGCGGCGGCGGCGGTGCCAGCACGCTGCGGTCGCCATTGCTTTCCTGCGCCGATACCACGCCGGCGGCCTCCATCGCCTCGACCAGGCGGGCGGCGCGGTTGTAGCCGATCTTCAGCCGGCGCTGCACGCCGGAGATCGAGGCGCGGCGGGTCTCGGTGACGATCTTCACCGCCTCGTCGTAGAGCGGGTCGGACTCGTCGCCGCTGCCGCCGGCTTCCGGCAGGCCGGTCGGGCCGACCACCACGCCATCGCCCATCGTCTGCACTTCCTCCAGCACGCCGGCGATGTAGTCGGTCGGTCCCGCGTGCTGCTTGAGATGGGCCACCACGCGATGCACCTCCTCGTCGCTGACGAAGGCGCCGTGCACGCGCTCGGGCATGGCGGTGCCCGGCGGCAGGTAGAGCATGTCGCCGTGGCCCAGCAGGGTTTCAGCACCCGACTGATCGAGAATGGTGCGCGAGTCGATCTTGCTCGACACCTGGAAGGCGATGCGGGTCGGGATGTTGGCCTTGATCAGGCCGGTGATCACGTCCACCGACGGGCGCTGGGTGGCGAGGATGAGGTGGATGCCCGCGGCACGCGCCTTCTGGGCAAGGCGTGCGATGAGCTCCTCCACCTTCTTGCCGACGATCATCATCATGTCGGCGAATTCGTCGATGAACACGACGATGTAGGGCAGTTCCTCCAGCGGGCGCGGCGCCTCGCCGATCTCGGGATTGGGCCGGAACAACGGATCCATCAAGGGCTGGCCGGCGTCCTGCGCGTCCTTCACCTTGCGGTTGAAGCCGGCCAGGTTGCGCACGCCCACCGCGCTCATCACCTTGTAGCGGCGCTCCATCTCGGCCACGCACCAGCGCAGGCCGTTGGCGGCTTCCTTCATGTCGGTGACCACGGGCGCCAGCAGGTGCGGGATGCCCTGGTAGACCGAGAGCTCGAGCATCTTCGGGTCCACCATCAGCATCCGCACGTCCTTGGGGCTGGCCTTGTAGAGCAGGCTCAGCACCATGGCGTTCACGCCCACCGACTTGCCCGAGCCGGTGGTGCCGGCCACCAGCAGGTGCGGCATGCGCGCCAGGTCGGCGACGATCGGGCGGCCGCCGATGTCCTTGCCCAGCGCGATGGTCAGGGGGCTGGCGGACTTGTCGTATTCCTTCGAGCGCAGCAGCTCGGACAGGTAGATCATCTCGCGCTGCGTGTTGGGGATCTCCAGGCCCACCACCGACTTGCCGGGGATCACGTCCACCACGCGCACGGACTTGACCGACAGGCCGCGGGCGATGTCCTTGTCCAGCGAGTTGATCTGCGAGCCCTTCACGCCCGGCGCCGGCTCGATCTCGAAGCGGGTGATCACCGGGCCCGGGTAGGCGCCGACCACCTGGGCCTCGATGCGGAAATCCTTGAGCTTGAACTCGATCTGCCGCGACAGGGTCTCCAGCGTCTCCTCGGAGTAGCCCTTGGGTTGGGGCTTCGGATCGTCGAGCAGGGACAGCGGCGGCAGCGAATTGTCGCCACCGACGTTGAACAGCGGGATCTGCTGCTCGCGCTGGGCGCGCTCGCTTTTTTCGATCGGCGCCCGCGGCGGAGCTTCGATCTTCACCGGCTCGCGCTTCGCGCGCTTCTCGGTGTCGGCCTTGCGCACTTCCTCGCGCTCCTCGCGCAGGGTACGGGTGCGCTGCCATTCGGCGGCTTCCTGCTTCTTCTGCGAGAGGCGGTCGATGCCGGCCAGGACCTTGGCGCCGATCCAGTCCATCACCGCGAACCAGCTCATGCCGGTGGCCAGCGTCACCGACATCATGAAGACCACGAACAGGAACAGGTTGCCGCCCATCGGGCCGAACACGCTGCGCATCGAATGGCCCGTCGCCTGGCCCAGGATGCCGCCGGTCTCCGCGGGCAGGTGCGGCGAAGGCCCGCCGAGCAGGTGCAGCAGGCCGCTGGCGCTGACCAGGAAGCCGACGATGCCCACCAGGCGCAGCGCGGGGCCGAAGTCCACCCGCCCGTCACCGTCCGAATCCAGTCCGAACAGCGCGATCCAGGCGATGCCGCCGAGCACCAGCGGCACCGTGTAGGCCGCATAGCCGAAGAACCAGAACGCCAGGTCCGCGCTGTAGGCGCCGACCAGGCCGCCGATGTTGTGCAGCGGGCCGGCGACGCTGCCGGTGCGCGACCAACCCGGGTCGTCGGTCGAGTAGCTGGCCAGGCTGGCCAGCAGGTAGATCAGCAGCGGCGCGATCGCCACCAGCGCCAGTTCGCGCCAGAGCTTCTGGCGGTGGTCTTCCGCGCCTGCTCGTGCGGTCTTTTCGGTCGTGCGTGGCACCGTGCGCTGCGGCCTGGAGGTGAGGGGATCGTGTGCCCTGCTTTATACCGTAATCGCCCGCGGCTTCCCATCCCGGCGCCGCGGCTTAGCACAGCCGCGTCGCGATTTCGCGCCTTGATTTGACCCCGCCACAACCCCATGCTGGCAAGTCTCGCGACGGCCTTTCCCGGACTCTCCATGACCGCTCCCAAGCACGCCCGCCTGCTCATCCTCGGTTCCGGCCCGGCCGGCTATGCCGCCGCGGTCTATGCCGCGCGCGCCAACCTCAAGCCGGTAATGGTTACCGGACTGCAGCAGGGCGGGCAGCTGATGACCACCACCGAGGTGGACAACTGGCCGGGAGACGCCCACGGCCTGATGGGCCCGGACCTGATGGCGCGGATGCAGGCGCATGCCGAGCGCTTCGAGACCGAGATCCTCTTCGACCACATCCACACCGCCGACCTGTCCTCGCGGCCGTTCAAGCTCAAGGGCGACAGCGGCGAGTACAGCGCCGACGCGCTGGTCATCACCACCGGCGCCAGCGCCAAGTACCTGGGCCTGGAGTCCGAGCAGAAGTTCATGGGCAAGGGCGTGTCGGCCTGCGCAACCTGCGACGGCTTCTTCTTCCGCGACCAGGACGTGGCGGTGATCGGCGGCGGCAACACCGCCGTCGAAGAGGCGCTGTACTTGTCCAACATCGCCCGCAAGGTCTACCTGGTGCATCGCCGCGACAAGCTGCGCGCCGAGAAGATCCTGCAGGACAAGCTCTTCGGCAAGGCCGCGGCCGGCAAGATCGAGCTGGTGTGGAACCATGCGGTGGACGAGGTGCTGGGCGACGACAACGGCGTCACCGGCGTGCGCGTGCGCAGCCTGCAGGACGAC
>CBININ010000115.1:0-7173 GCA_966250755.1 uncultured Gammaproteobacteria bacterium
TCCACCGAACCGAAGTTGCCCTGCCCGTCCACCAGCAGGTAGCGCAGCGAGAAGGGCTGCGCCATGCGCACCAGGGTGTCGTACACCGACTGGTCGCCGTGCGGATGGTACTTGCCGATGACGTCACCCACGATGCGCGCGGACTTGTAGTACGGCTTGTTGGAGTGCGCGCCGAGCTCGTGCATGGCGTAGAGCACGCGGCGATGGACCGGCTTGAGGCCGTCGCGGACATCCGGGAGCGCGCGTCCCACGATCACGCTCATGGCGTAATCGAGGTAGCTGCGACGCATCTCGTCTTCGAGGTTTACCGGGATGATTTCCTTCGCCAGCTCAGCCATTCTTCGGTCCGTTCCCTGCAGGATTCTCGCGTTCAGCCAGGGCCCGCCGGCGGTGCCGGCGACGAGCCTGGAGCGATGTCCCGATCATAGCAGGAACGGGCCTTCCACGGGCCCGCGGAAGGGCCGGAAAATCCCTTGCAAATGAACCACTTCAGGCGCTTGACACGGCCCCGAAGACGGCCCGCATTTTCGCCTCGTCCGGATGCTCGATCACGCCCCGCTCGGTGACCAGCGCATCGACGAGACCGGCGGGCGTCACGTCGAACACCGGGTTGAAGGCGCCGATGCCCTCGGCGACGGTGCGCACGCCCGAAAGCGACAGCAGTTCGGCGCCGTCGCGCTCCTCGATGTGGATGTCCGCGCCGGTCGCCGTGGCCATGTCCACGGTGGAGGCCGGGGCCACCACCATCACCTTCACGCCGTGGTGCTTGGCCGAGATGGCATGGGCGTAGGTGCCGATCTTGTTGGCGACGTCCCCGTTGGCGCAGATGCGGTCGGCGCCGACGACCAGCCACTGCACCGCGCCGGTGCGCATCAGGTGGGCACCGGCGGCATCGGCAATGAGCGTCGCCGGGATGCCGTCTTCGCGCAGCTCCCACACCGTCAGCCGCGCACCTTGCAGCCAGGGCCGGGTCTCGCTGGCGTAGACCTTGGCGATGTGCTCCATCGCCACGCCCGCGCGAATCACGCCGAGGGCGGTGCCGAAGCCGGCGGTCGCCAGCGAGCCGGTGTTGCAGTGGGTCAGCACGCCCGAACCCGGCGCGATCAGGTCCGCGCCCAGCTTGCCCATGCGGCGGTTGGCCGCCAGGTCCTCGGCCTCGATCGCCAGCGCTTCGCGCTCGAGCGCATGCCGCCAGTCCGCGCCGGCCGCGCCCAGCACCGCGCGCATGCGATCCAGCGCCCACATCAGGTTCACCGCGGTCGGGCGAGCGGCGCGCAGCTGCGCCAGCTTCGGCTCCATCGCAGGCAGCGCGGCCGCGCCATCCGCACCCTCCACCTCGCGCGCGGCGAGCACCACGCCGAAGGCCGCGCTGATGCCGATCGCCGGTGCACCCCGCACCACCAGGTCGCGGATGGCCTGGGCCACGGCGGCGCTGTCGGCGCACTCGAGGTATTCGACGGTGAAGGGCAGCTTGCGCTGGTCGAGCAGCGAAAGCTTGCCGTCCTGCCAGCGGATCGGGCGGACGTGGTCGTAGCGGTCGAAGTCCATGGCGGGCCGCGCGGTGGAAAGCGTCCAGTTTATCGCGCCGCGCCGCCGTCGCCGCCCCGCCGGCGCCGCGCTATGCTCCGGCCATGGCGAAAGTGCGTCCCCGCAAGCCGCTCGCATTGCCGACCCTGCCGGAGCCGGGCGTGGAAGCGCGCCTGCATGCGGCCTGCGTCAAGGCCGGCGCCGCCGCGGCCCTGCAGGTCACGCTGGAGCGCCTGCCCCTGCTCAAGCCCTTCCTGCCGCGCGCCGTCACCGACGCCGGCCGCGGCGACGCACCCGAGCGCCTGCAACGCCTGCTGGTCAAGCAGATCTATGCGCGCTACGGCATCAAGCCGGCCGGCTGGGAGGTCGAGGGCATCCTGGCCGTCGCGCAGACCCAGAGCGTGATGACGCCGCTGGCCACGCAGGAAGGCCTCAAGTCGGTGATGCGCGCCTGGGTGCCCAAGGGCCTGGGCAGCCCGCTGATCCGCTACACGCCGCTCGAGCCGCTGGTCACCGCCACCGCCAAGGCGGTCGCCGCGACCTGGGCCGCGGGCCGCTATGCCGACAGTGTCTGCCGCCTGCGCCAGGCAGGCGCCGACTGGTTGCCCGCCCCGCTGGGCGAAGCGCTGAACCTCGCGCCGAACACGCTGCGGCGCTGGAGCGCCGAAGCCCTGACCCTGGCCTTGCCGCCGTTGAAGCTGGCGACGACCTGGGGTTTGAAAGCCGCCGAACGCCTCGGTACCGGAGCGTCGGCGCCCCGTGGCCCCGCCAACCCGGTGTCGGTGCCGCGCAAGCGCCCGACCAGGCAAGCCACGAAAAAAGCCCGGCCGTAGCCGGGCTTGCTAGCCTCGAAGGCCTGGCTCAATAGACGACGAATTCCGCGCGGCAACCGTTGTCCACCCAGACGCCACCGTTGCGATAGCCCCAGCTGTAGTTGATGCGGCAGTTGGCGTCGCTCAGCACCCGGCGGATCTGCGCGCGGTCCGCATAGCCCGACGTGCGGCAGAAGTTGTAGCGGCCGTCGTGGGACTCGCAACGAATCACGCGGCCGTAGCCATTGCTGCCGTAGCGATCATAGCGGCGGTCCTCGTACCGGCGATCGTCGTAGCGCCGGTCGTCGTAGTAGTCGCGGTCGTAGCGGTCGTAGCGGTCGTCGTAGCCGAAGTAGCGATCGTCGCCGTATCCCGATCCCATGAAGCGCGCGCGGCAACCACGCGTCACCCACACCGCGTCGCCCCGCACGCCCCAGGTCCGGCCGCGGATGCAGGCGCTGTCGGAAAACTGCCGCACCAGCCGCACGCCGCCGCGGGTATCCATGCGGCAATACGAGGTCCGGCCGTCGCGCGACTCGCAACGCACCACTCGGTCCACGCCGCGCTGGTAGCCGTCGTCGTAGTAGCGCACCTGCGCCTGCGCAACCCCCGCGCCGAGGGCCGCGGTCGCGACACCGGCCAGCAGTGAACGTCGGATCAGTCGGTTCATGTCATGCCTCCCATGCCAATGGCGCGCCAACACCGGCGCGACGCAAAAACGATACGAAGGCGGCCATGAACCGGCTGCGAATGCAAACCCCGCCACAGCCTGCGGTTAAGCGGCCTGAACGCGGGTTTTTCCTGTGATATGCGGCACACCCGCTGCGGCCGTGAATCCCTATGGTGGCGCCATGCCCCTCGCCCTCCGCCCCGGCCACGCGCGCCCTGCCTTCTTCGGGCTGGCCTTGTTGCTGCTCGTGCTGATCACCTTCCTTGCCGCGGCGCAGAAGAACCCGGTGCTGGTGGCCTGCGTGCTGGCGATGGGCCTGATCCTGATGGGCACGGTCTACCAGTTGCTGGCGCAGGCGGAAGCACGCGCCGCCAGGGCCGAGGCCGCCGCGCGCCTCGCGCAGGAGGAACTGCAAGGGATGCGCAGCGGCCAGGAATCGCGAAGTACCGACCTCGCCCTGCTCGGCCGTTACGGCAACCTGCTGATCGGCTGCACCGACCTTGCCGAGGTGCTGCAGATCAGCGAGCAGATGCTCTCGCTGCTGCTGCCGGACGTCGCCGGCACCATCTACCCGCTGATGGACGGCGAAGGCCTGGCCGAAGCCACACACCTGTGGGGCATCCACGCGGCGGACACGCACCCGCAGGCCAGCGCGGAGGAATGCTGGAGCATGCAGCGGCGCAAGCTGCACATGGGCCACGGCGACGACGCCTCGACCTTGTGCGCGCACGTGCATGCCGACGCGTCCCGCGGTGGCTTCCAGTCGGCCTGCATTCCGCTCAGTGTGCAGAACGAGGCACTGGGCTGGATATACCTGACCGCGCCGGGCGGCGGCAGCTTCCCCAAGCTGCAGGTGGCGGTGGCGGCGGCCGACCAGCTCGCGCTCGCGCTGGCCAACCTCAAGCTGCGGCAGAGCCTGCGCGATCTTTCCGTCCGCGATCCGCTCACGAGCCTCTTCAATCGCCGCTACCTCAGCGAATCGCTCGGTCGCGAACTGGCGCGCAGCAAGCGCCGCGGACTGCCGCTGTCGGTGATGGCGTTCGACCTCGACCACTTCAAGGCCTTCAACGACAGCTACGGGCACCCGGCCGGCGACGCCGTGCTGGTCGCCTTCGCCAAGGTGCTGCAGAGCCACTCGCGCAGCGAGGACATCGCCTGCCGGCTCGGCGGCGAGGAGTTCATGCTGATCCTGCCGGAGATGGACCTCGACGTCGCCCTGCGCCGCGCCAACGAACTGATGGGCGTGCTCGGCCGGCTCGACGTGATCCACGAGGGCCGCCTGCTGCCGCGGCTGACGACCTCGATCGGCGTGGCGGTCTTTCCCGAGCACGGCATGAGCGCCGACGCGGTGCTGGCGCAGGCCGACCTGGCGCTCTACGAGGCCAAGGCGCAGGGCCGTGACCGGGTCGCGGTGGCGACGCCGGCGGCGCCGCGCGCTCCCGCCTGATCAGGCGCGATCGAAGGGAAAGGCCAGCACGTCGGCGAGGCGGTCGCTGCCCAGCAGGCACTGCAGCAGGCGGTCCATCCCCAGTGCAACGCCCGCGCAATCGGGCATCGCCGGCAGGGCGGCCAGCAGCCGTTCGTCGAAGGGGGGCAGCGTCTGCCCGCGCTTGCGGCGCAGGCTGTGGTCGCGCAGCAGGCGCTCGCGCTGTTCCTCCGGATCGCCCAGCTCACGGTAGCCATTGGCCAGTTCCACCGGCCCCAGGTAGAGCTCGAAACGTTCGGCTACCGGCACCTCCCCCTGGCGCACGCGGGCAAGCGCGGCCTGGCTCTTGGGGTAGTCGTAGACCATCAGGATGCGGTTTGACGGGAAGTTCGGCTGTACCAGGTGGGTCATCAACAGGTCGAGCCAGTCGTCGCGGGTGAGGCCCTCGTCGCGGATGGCATACACCGCCAGGGGCGCGCGCAGTTCCGCCTCGCCCGCGGTCATCGCGTCGAAGCCGAAATGGTCCTGGTACAGCTGGCGATAACTGGTCTCGCGCACGCTGACGCTGCGCCCGACCAGGCGCAGGGCCGCCTGCACCAGTTCGGCGGTCTCGTCCATCAGCTGGTGGTGGGTCCAGCCGACGCGGTACCACTCGAGCATGCTGAATTCAGGGTTGTGCTGGCGGCCGAACTCGCCGTTGCGGAAGACGCGGCCGAGCTCGTAGCAATGGCCGACCCCGGCGGCGAGCAGGCGCTTGAGCGCGAACTCCGGCGAGGTGCGCAGCCAGCGCTGCCCGGGACCGGCCATGGCCGCGCCCCGGAAGCTGGCGTCGAAGCTTTCGATGTTCGGGTCGGTATTGCCGGCGGCCGACATCACTGGCGTCTCGACTTCGAGCACGCCGCGCTCGGCGAAGAAGCGCCGCACCAGCGCGTTGAGCTCGGCGCGCAGGCGCAGGACTTCAAGCTTCGCGGTCGGGCTCCAGTCGTCCATCGTCATTCTCGTGGCCTGCCCTCGATCATGCACCGTGGTCGGCCAGGAACGCCAACAGGCGCGCCTCGTCCCACACCTCGATGCCGAGCTCGGTGGCCTTGTCGAGCTTGGAACCGGCGGCCTCGCCCGCCACCACGAAGCTGGTCTTCTTCGACACGCTGCCGGCGACCTTCGCGCCCAGCGCCTCGAGCCGGCGCCCCGCCTCGTCGCGCGGCATGGCGCCCAGCGAACCCGTGAGCACCACGGTCTTGCCGGCCAGCGGCCCTTCCGCGGCGCGCTGCGGCGCCGACTCGGGCCAACGGACGCCCGCCTCGCGCAGGGCGGCGATCACTTCGCGGTTGTGCGGCTCGTGGAAGAAATGCGCGATCCGCCCGGCGACCACCGGGCCGACGTCGGGCACCTCGCGCAGCGCGGCTTCGTCCGCGCCCTGCAACGCGTCGAGCGACCCGAAGTGGCGCGCCAGGGTGCGCGCGGTCGATTCGCCGACGTCGCGGATGCCGAGCGCGAACAGCAGCCGGTCCAGGGTGGTCTTGCGGCTGGCGTCGATCGCCTCCACCAGGTTCTGCGCCCACTTGCTGGCGACCTTGCCGCCCTTCACCGTCTCCGGCACGGTGCCGTCGCGCTCGTCCGCGCGTCGGCGCATCTCCTGGAAATCGCGCAGGGACAGCGAATACAGGTCGGCGACGGTGGACACGAAGCCCAGCTCCACCAGGTCGTCGACGATGCGGTCGCCGAGGCCCTCGATGTCCATCGCGCGCCGCGAGGCGAAGTGGATCAGCGACTGCTTGCGTTGCGCGGGGCAGTACAGGCCGCCGCTGCAGCGGGCCGCCACCTCGCCTTCCTCGCGCACCACCTCCGAGCCACAGGCCGGGCACTTCGCGGGCATCTCGAAGGGCGGGTTCAGCGGCTCGCCGGTCGCGTCCACCGGCCGCTCGTCGGCGACCACGCTGACCACCTCGGGAATGACATCGCCCGCGCGCCGCACGATCACGCTGTCGCCCACGCGCACGTCGAGCCGGGCGATCTGGTCGGCGTTGTGCAGGGTGGCATTGGTGACCACGACGCCGGCCACGGTGACCGGCGCCAGCCGCGCCACCGGCGTGATCGCGCCGGTGCGGCCGACCTGGACGTCGATGGCCTCCACCCGCGTGGTCTGCTCCTGCGCCGGGAACTTGTGGGCCAGCGCCCAGCGCGGCGCGCGCGAGACGAAGCCCATCGCGTCCTGCTGGTCGAGCCGGTCGAGCTTGTAGACCACACCGTCGATGTCATAGGGCAAGGCATCGCGCTTCGCGCCGATGCGGGCGAAATACGCGAGCAAACCCTCGGCCCCGACCGCGGTGTCGACCTCCGGGCTCACCGGCAGCCCGAGCTCGCGCAATTGCGCCAGCACCTGCGAATGCCGCGACGGCGGTTCCCATCCCTCGAACGCACCGATCGCATACGCATAGAAGGCGAGCGGGCGCGACGCGGTCACCCGCGAGTCGATCTGCCGCAGCGAGCCGGCCGCGCCATTGCGCGGATTGGCCAGGGTGCGCTCGCCGCGCTCGCGGGCGCGGGCGTTGAAAGCCTCGAACGCCGCGCGCGGCATGTACACCTCGCCACGCACCTCCAGCAGCGGCGGCGCCGCGCCACGCAGGCGCAGCGGGATCGCGCGCACGGTGCGCAGGTTGGCGGTCACGTCCTCGCCGGTGAAGCCGTCGCCGCGGGTGGCGCCGCGCACGAACACGCCGTCCTCGTAGCGCAGGCTG
>CBININ010000116.1:0-7152 GCA_966250755.1 uncultured Gammaproteobacteria bacterium
CAACGCGAGCTGCTGCTCGACACCATGGTGCAGAACACGCCGGTGGCGATGCTGCTGGTCGCCGACGGCGGCCCGGTCGTCTACGCCAACCTCGCCGCGCGGCAACTGCTCAACCAGGGCCGCAAGCTGGAAGGTCATTCGCTCGCCTCGATCCTGGCCAACGCGGCGGTGCCGCTGCGCGATGCCGTGGAGCGTGGCGGCGATGGGCTGTTCAGCGTCGGCAGCGAGGACGAGGAGGAGATCTACCACCTCGCCCGCCGCAGCTTCCGCCTCAACGGCCGTGCCCACGAGCTGCTGCTGCTGCGGCAGATCACCGTGGAGCTGCGCCGGCAGGAAGTGCAGACCTGGAAGAAGGTCATCCGGGTGATCAGCCACGAGCTCAACAACTCGCTGGCGCCGGTGGCTTCGCTGGCGCATTCGGGCAGCGAACTGGTGCGGCGCGGGCAGCTGGAGAAGCTGCCGACGATCTTCGCCACCATCGAGGAACGCGCGCGCCACCTCGAGGGCTTCATCCGCGGCTACGCGCACTTCGCCAAACTGCCGATGCCGCGCACCGAGCCGGTGGCATGGAAGGACTTCGTCGCCCGGCTGCGCAGCCAGGTGTTCTTCGCGGTCGAAGGCGCGCTGCCGGAGGCGCCGGCGCACTTCGACGTGCCGCAGATGGAACAGGCCCTGCTCAACCTGCTCAAGAACGCGCACGAGTCCGGCTCGGCCGCCGAGGACGTGGCCATGCGCGTGCGCCAGCTCCCCGGCCAGCTGCGCATCGAGGTGCTCGACCGGGGCAGCGGCATGAGCGAGGCGGTGCTCTCGAACGCACTGGTGCCCTTCTACTCGACCAAGCGCAGCGGCACCGGCCTGGGCCTGGCGCTGGCGCGCGAGATCGCCGAGGCCCATGGCGGCCGCATCAGCCTCGGCAACCGCGAGGGCGGCGGCCTGAGCGTGACCCTGGTGCTGCCCACGACTTGATGGCGCGCCGCGCGGCCGCTCAGGATCCCACGTCGGCCAGGTAGCGCCGCAGCGCGTCGTCCAACGAGGGCATGCCCGGCGAACGCGTGCTGCCGAGCACGCTGTAGTTGGGACGCGCGGCCGCCCAACCCATGCGCTCGCTGGGCCGTGCATCGAGCGCACTGGCGTCCACCTGCGCCAACTGCGCGACCCGCAGGGCCAGCTGCGCCCAGGTCACCGGCTCGCCATTGCTCAGGTGCCAGAGACCGCTGGCTCGGTCCACCAGCAGGTCCAGGCAGCGCCGCACCAAATCGGGCACGTAGGTCGGCGAGACCGTCAGGTCGCTCGCCGCGGGGAAGGGCCGCCCATCGCGCAGCGCGCGCAGGCATTGGCCGACGAAGTTGTGCGAGTCCCAGGGACCGAAGAACGAGGAGGTGCGCACCACCAGCGCGTCGGGATGGCAGTCGAGCACGCGTTGCTCGGCCTGCGCCTTGCTGCGGCCGTACACGTTGAGTGGACGCGGCGCGTCGTGTTCCAGGTAGGGCGTGTCGCGACGGCCGTCGAACACCAGGTCGCTGGAGAAGGCGATCATCGGCAAGCCGCGCGCGGCACAGGCCGCGGCCAGCAGGCCGGGCCCGTGCGCGTTCTCGCGGAAACAACGCTCCGCGTCGCGCTCGGCCTCGTCCACGCGCACGTAGCCGGCGGCATTCACCACGGCCCAGGGGCGATGCGCCTCGAGCGCCGCCTCGATCGAATCGGCGTCGCCGATGTCGAGTTGCCCGCGCGTCAGCAGGCGGCACGCCAGGTCGCGCTCCCGGCAAAGTCGCGCGAAGGCATAGCCCAGTGTCCCGGTGGCGCCAGTGACGAGGATCGGCGCGCCGGCCGGCAGCGATGCCGCATCCGCGCGTGCATCGGCATGCGCGCCGGCGTCGGGCCGCCGGTGCAGGCGTAGCGGACGCTGCCACCAACCGCGTCCGGCCAGCGCCGGCTCGGCGCTTGCATCGGTTGGCTCGCCGCGGGCCAATCGGCTCGCAAGCCGCGCCAGCGCGGTCGGACGCCGCTCGGCGCCGCGCGCATCGAACGCCCCCGTCTCGTAATAGCCATCCTCGCGCGTGAGCAGGCTGTTCCAGTCGCAGGCCCCCAACAAGGACCACAGCGTGACCGCGCGCACCGGCACGCCCTCGGCGCGCAACGCGCGGGCGCCGTCCCAGGCCGCCGCCACCCAGCGCAACTGGTCCTCGCGCGGCGCGTCCACGTGCACCTCGGTGATCGCCACCGGGATCCGGTAGCGCTGCCAGGCTTCGCGCAGGCGCGGCGCGCTGCCGGTCGCGTGCTCGGGCAGCGCACGCACGGCTTCCACGTCTGCGTAGGCATCGCGGCCGTTGCCGCCGTGCGTGCCCGGCGGCCAGGCCGCCAGCACGTCGTCCAGGTAACGGTCGCTGGTGACGTAGTGGTTGATGCCGATGACGTCCGGCGGGCAGGCATTCGCGCGGAACCAGTCCAACTCCCTTGTCGATGCGTCGCAGCAGGCGGTCAACCAGTCGTGCAAGGGATGCGAACGATCGACGTGGCCGCAGAGCAGATCCCAGCCCAGCCAGCGCAACTCGTTGTTGAAATCCGCCTGGAATTGCAGCGGGGGGCAGGCGAAGGTGCGGCCCAGATCGTCGGTCTGGACGAGGCGCGCGGCCGGCTGCACGGCGCGGATCGCCCGCATGGCCAGCACCGTGCCGCGCACCTGGTTGGCCAGGCATCGCCAGAACGTCCGCGCATCGCGGCCGTGTGGATACCACAAGCCGTACAGCCCGCTGAAGCGCGCGGTGGTCAGCGGCTCGTTGACCGGCGTCCACTCGAGCACCTGCGGATACCGAATGGCCACCGCCGCCGCATAGGCGGCGAACCGCTCGGCGAAGTCGGGCGCGTCCAGTGCCGTGTATGCCGGGCCGCTGCCGTGGTGCAGCAGGCCCAGGATCGGCCGCACGCTTCGCGCCTCGAGCCGCGCGATGCGCGCATCGCTCCAGCCGAAGTCCCGCCGCCCCGGCGCTTCCGGCGCAACGCGCTCCCAAAGCACCGGGAAGCGCAGGGCCGCCAGGCCCAGGTCGGCAATGCGATCGATGTCCTCCAGCGTCAATCCGCCTGGCAGGCGCTCGAGCTGGCTGTGGAAGCGGTCGCCCACGCGGTTGACCGTGCATTCGATGCCGCCCCACAGCTCCAGCGGCGTGCCGGCGCAGCCGTCACCGTTCATTCCGTCGGCGGCATCGCCGCGGCCTGGCGCGGTGGCGCGGGGCTCCCGCTGTCGTGGCGCCGCGCAGGCGATTCCGGCGGCAAGGCCTCCACCGCGCCCTGCCCGAGCTTCTGCAGTACGTACTGCGCCGCCTTCAGCGCCGCGCCCACGCACTGGTCCATGTTGAAGTAGCGATACTGCGCGAGCCGGCCGACGAAGGTGACGCCACGCTCGCGTAGCGCCAGTGCCTCATAGCGCTTGTACAGGCGCTCGTTCTCCGGTCGCGGCACCGGGTAGTAGGGATCGCCCTCGGCCTGCGGGTATTCGCGCACGATCGAGGTGCCGGTGTGTTCCTGTCCGGTCAGGTGGCGGAACTCGGTGATGCGGGTGTACTCGTGCTCGTTCGGGTAGTTCACCGTGCCCACCGGCTGGTAGCGCGCGGTATCGGCCAGGTGTTCGTGCTCGAAGCGCAGCGAGCGGTAGGGCAGCGCGCCGAAGCAATGATCGAACCAGGCGTCGATCGGGCCGGTGTAGACCACGTGCCGCGGCCGGAAGCCGGCGCGGTACTTGAAGTAATCCACGCCCAGCTCCACGCGGATGCGGGGGTGGTCGAGCAGGCGCTCGAACATGCGCGAATAGCCCGCTTCCGGCATGTGCTGGAAGCTGTCGGTGAAGTAGCGGTCGTCGCGGTTGCAGCGGGTCGGGATGCGCGCGGCCACGGACGCCGCCAGCTCGGACGGATCCAGGCCCCATTGCTTGCGGGTGTAGCCGCGGAAGAACTTCTCGTAGAGGTCGCGGCCGACGGCATCGACGACCACGTCCTCGCTGGTCTCGATGCGCTCGCGCGGCTCGCGCACCGCGTCCAGGAAGGCCTGCATGCCGGCCTCGTCCAGGTCCATCCCGTACAGGCGGTTGACCGTGTCCAGGTTGATCGGGATCGGCACCAGCTGGCGGTCGACGCTGGCCAGCACGCGGTGTTCGTACGCCCGCCAGGAGGTGAACTGCGACAGGTAGTCGACGATGCGCTCGGCATTGGTGTGGAAGATGTGCGGGCCGTAGGGGTGGACCAGCACGCCGTGGCGGTCGAGCCGGTCGTGGGCGTTGCCGCCGACATGCTCGCGCTTGTCGATCACCAGCACATCCAGCCCGCTTTCAGCGAGTTGCTGCGCGACCACCGCGCCGGAAAATCCGGCGCCGACCACCAGGATGTCGGTCGTCACCGGCATGCCCCCGCTCCGCCGCGGACGGCGATCATCGGCGCACCCCGGTCTGCACGTGGCCGCGCATGGCGGCAACGGTCGCATCCCAGGTCGCGGCCTCGGCGCGCGCAACGCCTTCGGCGACGCGGTCGGCATCGGCTTCGCGCAATACGCGGCCGATCGCCTCGATGAACGCCTCGTGGTCGTTGGCGACCGTGACCACCTCGCCGAAGTTGCGCACGACGTCCGCGACTGCGGTCGACACCACCGGCTTGCCGGCCGCCAGGTACTCCAGTGTCTTGGTCGGGTTGATGTAGCGGGTGGCGTCGTTGAGGGCGAAGGGCATCAGGCAGACGTCGAAGCCCTTCACCAGCGCCGGCAGCTCCTCGTAGGCGCGCTGGCCGAGCCAGCGGATGTTGACCTGCGCCGGCAACTGCTCGCGCTCGACCTTGGCCAGCGGACCGGCCATCACGACCGTGGCCTCGGGGAAGGCCTCCGCCAGCGCGGCGACCAGCTCGTAGTCGAGGCGCTCGTCGATCACGCCGAAGTATCCGAGCAGCGGGCCGGGCAAGCCCTCCAGCGCCGGCGATACCGCCAGCTCGTCGCCGCGCGCCTGGCCAAAATGCGCCACGTCGACGCCGCAGCCGAAGAAATGCACGTTCGCGTGTGCGCGCGACTTGGCCTCGAACAGCTGGTAGCCGCCGGTGAACACCACATCGGCGCGCGAGAGCAGGAACCGCTCGCGCGCCGAGATGTCGGCCGGCGCGAAGCGGAAGTTGGCCAGTTCGTCCATGCAGTCGTACACGACGCCCCGCGCATCGAACTGGCCCAGCAGCACTGGCGCGGTCATCGGCGAGTAGAACCACTGCACCGGCGCCTCGAAGCGGCCGGCCAGCAGCGGATGCTCGCGCAACGCCGCCTGAACCAGCGGCAGTACGGCGCGCGCTTGGCCGTCGGCATCGCGCATCTCCTCGCCGGCCAAGTGCGGAACCACCCGAACCACGTTGGGGTGCGGCTCGCTGATATCGAGCCGCGGCTCGCCGTCGGCGGGGATCGGTTCTTCGAGGAACAGCACCCGATGGTGCCTCGCCAGCCGCGACAGGATCTGCTGAGGCCGCTGCCACACGAAATCCCAGCGCAAATGCGAGTGGACGATCAGGGGGAAGGACTGCAGCCATGCGTCGTCCCGGCCGCCTGGCACCATCGTCAGCGGCGCCGCATCGGTGCGGCGACCCACGGCTGAGCTCGCTGACTGTCGGTGAAGTGGCGAACCCGCCTGCCCTTGCAGTTTCGCGGCCATCGGGCTTGAATCGGCGTGGAGGCTGCTCGCCAGGTCATCGGTGTTCGGCGTCATGGTGCCCTCGTCCTTGAGTGGTCGGCCTACAGTGCCTGCGCCAACAGTGACCGGGCCTTAACGACACGGAGCGTCGTCGCGCATGGCTGCAGCCGCTTATCCTCGTCCGCAGCTGCAGCGTCCCCAATGGCAATGCCTCGACGGCGAGTGGGCATTCTGCTTCGACGACGCGTTGCGCTATCGCCACCCGCGCGAGATCACGCAGTGGCCGTTGCGGATCCGGGTGCCGTTCCCGCCGGAATCGCAGGCCAGCGGTATCGGCGACCGCGGCTTCCACCGTGCCTGCTGGTACCGCCGGGAGTTCGACGCCGACGCCAGCGGTGGCCGCGTCCTGCTGCACTTCGGCGCGGTCGACTATGCCGCCAGGGTGTGGGTCAACGGCGCCTACGTGATGAGCCACGAGGGTGGCCACACGCCCTTTTCCGCCGACATCACCGACCTGCTCGCGCCAGGCGGCCCGCAGGTGCTTGAAGTGTTCGCCGAAGACGACCCGCACGAACTCACCAAGCCACGCGGCAAGCAGGACTGGCAACTGGAGCCGCACTCGATCTGGTATCCGCGCACGACCGGCATCTGGCAGACCGTCTGGCTCGAGCGGGTCTCGCGTACCTACGTGGATCGGGTGCGCTGGACGCCCTACGTGGAAGGCTTCGCGCTCAATTTCGAAGTGCGCATGGCCGGCGATGCCGCCGACGATCTCGCGGTCGAGGTCAGGCTGTGGCACCGCGACCGCCTGCTCGCGCACGACCGCTATGCGGTGATCGACGGCGAGGTGGACCGCCGCATCATCCTGTCCGACCCGGGCATCGACGATTTCCGCAACGAACTGCTGTGGAGCCCCGAACGACCGCAGTTGCTCGACGCGCAGGTGCGCGTCTACCGCGGGACGGAGCTGGTCGATGAGTTCCGCTCCTACACCGCCCTGCGTTCGGTGGCGATCTCGCGCGACCGCGTGCTGCTCAACGGCCGGCCCTACCTGCTGCGCCTCGTGCTCGACCAGGGTTATTGGGAAGACACGCTGCTCGCCGCGCCGGACGACGACGCCTTGCGGCGCGACGTGGAACTGGCCAAGGCGATGGGATTCAACGGCGTACGAAAGCACCAGAAGATCGAGAACCCGCGCTACCTGTACTGGGCAGACGTGCTCGGGCTGCTGGTATGGGAGGAGATGCCGTCGGCGTACCGGTTCACGCGCACGGCCATCCATCGGCTGGTGCGCGAGTGGAGTGAGGTCATCGAACGCGACTTCAGCCACCCCTGCGTGATCGTGTGGGTGCCCTTCAACGAAAGTTGGGGCGTGCCCGAGCTCACCGCCATCAGCGCGCACCGCCACGCGGTGGAAGCGCTCTACCACCTGACCAAGACCATGGACCCGACCCGGCCGGTGATCGGCAACGACGGCTGGGAATCGAGCGCCACCGACATCATCGGCA
>CBININ010000117.1:0-7104 GCA_966250755.1 uncultured Gammaproteobacteria bacterium
CATCTACTCGCTGGCCGCGGTGCTCTACCACCTGATCGCCGGCCGCCCGCCGTACGAGGCCGAGAACCACGGCGCGCTGCTGAACATTATCTGCAACATCGCGCCGGAGCCGCTGACGTCGCTGCGAGAAGGCGTGAGCGCCGGGCTGGACATGACCATCCGCGGGGCGCTCGCCAAGCAGCCCGAGGACCGGCCGGAGGACTGGGACCAGTTCGCGCAGTCGCTGTCCGCCCTGATCACCAACCACGAGGTGCCTCGCGGGCAGCTCCAGCGCGTCCTCGACTCCGAGCGCTTCAACCTGCTGCGCTCGCTCGAGTTCTTCGCCGAGTTCGGCGACGTCGAGCTGTGGGAGGTCGTGCACCGCGCCAGGTGGCAGCGCTTCCCCTTCGGCCACAAGGTCTTCAAGCGCGGACAGGAAGGCAAGCAGTTCTACTGCATCGCGCAGGGCGAGGTGGAGGTCTACCGCGATGGCGAGCGGGTGGCGCGGCTGGGCGCCGGCACCTCGGTCGGCGAGATGGCCTACCTCGCCCCGAGCCCGGACCTGCGCAAGCACGCGACCGACGTGATCGTCTCCGAGGCCTGCACCACCGTCTCGTTCAACCCCGACAGCCTTTCCCAGCTGAGCCCGGACACGCGCCACCGCTTCGACGAGGCCTTCATCAAGGTGCTCGTGCGGCGCCTGCACGCGGCGCACGAGGCCCTGGCCCATCCGCGCAAGATCCTGTGAAACCAGGCGCCACCGTTCGCAAATTCGCGATCGGGAAACAAAGCACCCCCGAATCACCCTGGAATCCGCCGGCGGCGCAATAATCCGCCGCATGGATTCCTTGCGAGCGATGCGGGTGTTCACCCGCGTGGTCGACGAAGGCAGCTTCGCCGGAGCGGCACGGGCGCTGGACCTGGCGCCTGCCGTGGTCACCCGCCTGGTGGCCGAGCTGGAGGAGCACCTCGGCGCCCGGCTGATGAACCGCACCACGCGGCGAATCGCGCTGACCGAAGTCGGCGAAAGCTACCTCGAGCGGGTTCGCCGCATCCTGGCGGACGTCGACGAGGCCGAGTTGCTGGCGCACGCCTCGGTGGCGGAGCCGCGCGGGCCGGTGCGGATGCTCATGCCGCCCGCGGTGGCGGTGCACCAGCTGGCCAAGCACCTGCCGCGCTTCCATGCGCGCTATCCGCTGGTGACGCTGGAGATCGTCGCCAACGGTGCCGTCGAGACCGTCGATGACAGCTTCGACCTCACCGTGATGGCGCTGCGCAAGCCGCTGGACGGCAACTTCATCGCCCGCCGCCTGGCGCGCTCCGAGGTCGTGACCGTCGCGGCGCCGGAGTACCTCGACCGGCGCGGCCGGCCGCAGCATCCCAGCGAGCTGCAGGACCATTCGGTGCTCATCCCGCCGCTGTCGGACTTGCAGCGAGGGGTCACCTTCTTCCGTGGTCGGCAGGGACAGGCCAGCGAGACCTTCCATGCCGTGCCCAAGCGCGGCGTCCTGGGCACGCTCAGCACCGACACCAACTACGCCGCCGCGCTGGCCGGCCTCGGCATCGCCGGCCTGCCCTCCTTCGTGGTGGAGGATGCGCTGATGGAGCACGCGCTGGAGCGGGTGCTGCCGGCCTGGTGGCTGCACAGCACGACGCTGTGGGTGGGCATGCCGACCCGCCAGCACGTGCCGGCGCGCACGCGGGCGATGCTCGACTTCCTGATCGAGATCTTCGGCGGGGAAGACCGCGATCCGTGGCTGGCCGCCGCGGGCTGCGAGACGGCGTACATGTGCGAAGTGCGCGCGGCCGCGGAGGCAGCGGCCGCCGCCGCGAAGGAAGACGCCGAGGCCTAGAAGGTGAAGCCGGACGCGAGCTTCGCGTCCTGCATCGGCTCCAGCAACGCCAGCAAGGGCGCCAGCGGCTGGTAGCGCATCGCCACCTTGGTCGCGTAGGCGAAGAAGCGGGGCAGGTCGGCGCGGTATCCCGGCTTGCCGTCGCGCAGCTTCAGGCGGCAGAAGATGCCCATCACCTTGAGGTGCCTGTGCAGGCCCATCCACTCGAGCTGGCGCCAGAACTCGCCGAAGTCCTCGTCCACCGGCAGGCACGCCTTGCGCGCGGCCTCCCAGTAGCGCACCGCCCAGTCGAGCTCGCGCTCCTCGTCCCACGAGACGAAGGCGTCGCGCAGCAAGGAGGCGATGTCGTAGGTGATCGGGCCGGCCAGGGCGTCCTGGAAGTCCAGGATGCCGGGGTTGGGGTCGGCCACCATCAGGTTGCGCGGCATGTAGTCGCGATGCACGGCGACCACCGGCTGCGCGAGCGCGCTGGCCACGAGCCTGTCGCAGACCTTCTGCCAGCGTGCCCTCTGCGTATCGCCCCAGGCCAGCCCGAACTCTTTCTCGACGCACCACTCGGGGAACAGCGCCAGCTCGCGTCGGAGGAAGGCTTCGTCGTACGGCGGCAGCGCGGCGGCATCGATGTGCTGCTGCCAGTGCACGAGGGCCCGGATCGCGTCGCGCATCAGCCGGTTGGCCTCGGCGCCGTCGGCTTCGCGCAGCGCTTCGAGGTAGGAGCGGGCGCCGAGGTCCTCGAGCAGCACGAAGCCCTCCTGCGCATCGGCCGCGAGCACCTGCGGCGCATGCAGGCCGGCTTCGGCGATGCGGCCGGCCATGGCGAGGAAGGGGCGGCTGTCGATGAGCTCGGGCGGCGCATCCATCACGATGGCGCTCCGGCCGCCCGGGCCTTCGAGCCTCAGGTAGCGACGCACGCTGGCGTCGGCCGACGCCACGCGCAGGGTGGCCGGATCCCACCCCTGGGCGGCCGCCAGCGGCGCCAGCCAGCGCCCGAAGGCAGCTTGCCGGGCGGCTTCGGGCCACTCGACGGGCGCCGGATTGGATGATGAGGGAGGCGTCAAGGCAATCCGCGGCAGGGCCAGCGTGGATAATCCGCGGCGATTCTAGATTCGCCTCTGTTGCCTGCTCGCGCAGCCGTCCATCGGCGCGGCGTTGCAGCGCCTTGACCGGTGGCTCTGCTTGCTGCGCCTGCCCGACTCCTCCCCCTGCCGTCGTTCCCGTCAAGAGCCACGCCAACGCGTGGCCATCAGCGCATTGGCGATCGCCTGCGCCCTGGCCTGCGGCGGAGCCCGCGCCGCTTCGCCCTCCGCCCCTGCGCGCCTGCCGGCCGAGCTCAGTGCCAGGACGGTGAACAGCTCGCTCGACCGCGAAACCGTGGCCGAGGGCGAAGTCGAGCTGCGCCAGGGCCAGCTGACGCTGACGGCAGACCTCCTGCGCTACCTCGAGACGACGCAATGGGCCTACGCCAGCGGGCACGTGACGCTCACGCGCGAGGGCGATCGCTTCACCGGCACCGAGGCCGGCCTGAACCTCGACACGCGCGAGGGCTACGTCCTCGAGCCGACCTACCATTTCTCGCGCACCGGCGCCGGCGGGCATGCCGAGCGGATCGATTTCGTCGGCGAGCAGCGCCTGTCGGCCCGTCGAGCCGACTACACCAGCTGCCCACGTGACGAGGGGGCCGGCGGCGCCGAGCCCGACTGGCTGCTTTCGGCCGACAAGCTGGACTTGGACTTCGAGCACAACGAGGGCGTGGCGCACCATGCCGTGCTGCGCTTCCTCGGCGTGCCGATCCTGGCCGCGCCGGCGATCAGCTTCCCGGCGACCAGCGAACGCAAGTCGGGTTGGCTGCCCCCGGAACTCGACAGCGACACCCGCGGCGGCATCTCCATCGCGGTGCCGTACTACTGGAACCTCGCTCCCAACTACGACCTGATCACCACGCCGTCGGTGGCAACGCTGCGCGGAGCCGGCCTGCAGGCCGAGTTCCGCTACCTGCAGCCGAGCGACGAGGGCCGGTTCCAGATCCACGAGATCCCCTACGACCGCGTGGCCGGCCGCGAGCGCCACGGGCTGGAGTGGGTGCACGACGGCCACTTCGGCGAGGGCGAGGGCATAGGCTGGCGCTACGGCGTGAACTTCCTGCGGGCGTCGGACGACGACTACTGGAAGGATTTCACCAACCAGTTGCCGAGCCTGACGCGCCGGCTGCTGTCGCAATCGGCCGCCACCACGCGGCGCTACGAGCTCGGACAGGACACCAGCCTCGACCTGTATGCCCGCGTGCAGGGGTGGCAGGTGCTGCAGGACACGATAACCATCACGTCGCCCTACGAGCGCGCCCCGCAGCTGGGCGTGCGGGGCCTGGGCCGGCTCGGCACCGACAGCGGACTCGGCCTGCAATGGGACGCCGAGGCCGAGTACAACCGCTTCGTGCTGGCGGACCGCCTCGTCACCGGCGACCCCGAGACGAACGACGCCAGGCCCAACGGGTCGCGCGTCCACCTGATCGCCGGTCTCAGCCGCCCGTTCGACCAAGGCTGGGGCTGGTTCACGCCTCGCCTGTCCGTCAACGCCGCCAGCTACCACACCGATACCCCGATGGGCGACGGCCGCACCTCGGCCAGCCGCACCATCCCGACCCTGAGTGCCGATGCCGGCCTGCGCTTCGACCGCGACGACACCCTGTTCGGCCACGCCCTGCGCCAGACCCTGGAGCCGAGGCTGCACTACGTCAACACGCCCTATCGGAACCAGGACTTCCTGCCGGAGTTCGACACCGCCGCCAGCGACTTCAACGTGGTGTCCATCTACGCGGACAACCCCTTCTCGGGCATCGACCGCGTGGCCGACACCCACCAGGTCACGCTCGGCGCCACCTCGCGCTGGCGCGAGCCTGAGAGCGGCATCGAGCGCCTGCGCCTCGGCATCGCCCAGCGCTTCCTGTTCCGCGACCAGCGCCTCACGCCCGAGGGCGAGGAGGGCGACAAGCGGGTGTCCGACCTGCTGCTGTTCGGCTCGGCCACGCTGTGGCCGAACTGGGTCTTCGACACCACGGTTCAATACAACGCGAGCATCGATCGCACCGTGCGCTCCATCGTGTCGGCGCGCTACCAGCCGGCGCCGTTCTACACGCTGTCCGGTACCTACCGCTACGCGCGGGACCTGAGCGAGCAGTTCGAGCTGGGCTGGCAGTGGCCGCTCTACAGGAGCGCGCCGCGCGCCAACGGCTGCAGCGGCACGCTCTACGGTGTGGGCCGGGTCAACTTCAGCATGCGAGACAGCCGCGTCACCGATTCGCTCGCCGGCCTGGAGTACGACGCCGGCTGCTGGATCGCGCGTTTCGTCACCCAGCGCACGTCCACCGGCCTGGCGGAGTCGACCACCCACTGGATGCTGCAGCTGGAGCTGGTCGGACTGTCTCGCCTGGGCAGCAACCCGCTGAAGGCCCTGAAGGACAATATCCCCGGCTACCGGTTGCTGCGCGACGACGACGCGCCCACTCCGTCCACGACGTTCCCCCCATGACCGACAAGACTCTTCTCCGTGCCGTCGCCATCGCTTTCGGTGCCAGCGTCCTGGCTGTTGCGGCCGCCTGGGCGCAGCCTGCGCAACCCGCGCCGGCGGCGTCAGCGCCCACCGCGCGCGCCACGCCCCCGCGTTCGGCCGACTACATCGTGGCCATCGTCAACAACGAGCTGGTGACGCAGGTCGAGGTCGACCAGCGCGTGCAGCGCGCCAAGCTCGATGCCCTGCGCGGCGGCACGCGGCTGCCGCCGGACGCCGAGCTGCGCAAGCAGGTCCTCGATGCCCTGATCGAGGAGCGGGTGATCGTCACCTACGCCCGCGACGCCGGCGTCAAGGTGGACGAACCCGAGCTCGACCGCGCCGTGGCCAACGTCGCCTCCGCCAACAAGATGAGCCTGGACCGCCTGCAGGAGCGGCTCAAGGCCGAGGGCATCGACTACACGCGCTTTCGGGCCAACCTGCGCGACCAGATGCTGGCCGAGAGGGTGCGCGAGCGCGAGGTGATCAGCCGGATCAAGGTCACCGATGCGGAGATCGACAGCGCCCTGGCGGCCCGGCAGGCGCAGATGGCCTCCACCAAGGAGCTCAACATCGCCCAGATCCTGGTCACCGTGCCGGAGAATGCCGCGCCCGAGGTGGTCGCCGAGCGTCGCGAGCGCGCCATGGCGGCGCTGGCCCGGGTCAAGGCCGGCGAGCCCTTCGCGACCGTCGCCAAGGCCGTCTCGGAGGACGGCAACCGCGACAAGGGTGGCGAGATCGGCCCCAAGCCTTCCGACCGCCTGCCCGACCTGTTCGTCGAGGCGGTTCGCCCGCTGGCGGTGGGCGCTGTCACGGCCGAGCCGATCCGCAGCGGCGCCGGCTTCCACATCCTCAAGCTGCTGTCGCGTGGGGAGGTCAACGCCGCTTCGGTGACCCAGACCCGCGCCCGCCACATCCTGCTGCGCCCCTCGACCGCGCTGCCGGTCGAGGCCGCGGCCAAGCGCCTGGCCGAGTTCCGCGACCAGATCCTTTCCGGCAACCGCAAGTTCGAGGACCTGGCGCGGCAGTACTCCGAGGACGGCAGCGCGCCCAGCGGCGGCGATCTGGGCTGGGCTGCGCCCGGCAGCTTCGTGCCGGAGTTCGAGGAGGCGATGAACAAGCTGCAGCCGGGCGGCATCTCGACCCCGGTCGTCTCCCGCTTCGGCGTGCACCTGATCCAGGTGGTCGAGCGCCGGCAGGTCGCGGTCGATCCGAAGGAGTTGCGCGAGCAGGCCCGCAACCAGCTGCGCGAGCAGAAGTTCGGCCCCGCCTATGCCGACTGGGTGGCCGAGCTCAAGGCCCGCGCCTACATCGAGATGCGCGAGCCGCCTTCGGCGCAGTGAAGCACCTGCCGCGCAAGCGCTTCGGCCAGCACTTCCTGGCCGACAGCGCCATCATCGACGCCATCGTCCGCGCGATCGACCCGAAGCCCGGCCAGGCGCTGGTGGAGATCGGGCCCGGCCTCGCCGCGCTCACGCAGCCGCTGCTCGAGCGTGCCGGCCGCCTCACGGTGATCGAGCTCGACCGGGATCTCGCCGCCCGCCTGCGCCAGCGGCCGGGGCTGGAGGTGATCGAGTCCGATGTGCTGAAGGTCGATTTCGGCGCGCTGGCCGACCGCTTCGGCCAGCCCCTGAAGATCGCCGGCAACCTGCCCTACAACATCTCCTCGCCCATCCTGGTCCACCTGATGCCCTGGGCGGATCGCGTGCAGGAGCAGGTCTTCATGCTG
>CBININ010000118.1:0-7095 GCA_966250755.1 uncultured Gammaproteobacteria bacterium
GCACGCCCCTGACCATGCTGCTGGCCACCCGGCTGGCGTCGTCTACGATGATCTCGTAGCGGGAGGTCGCCGCCTCGCCCAGGGTCAGGCGCAGGAACTGGTCGATCTGTTCGAAGTAGGCCGAGGAGCCCTTCGGCCCCGTGAGGATCAGCGGGAAGCCGAGGCCGGCGTTGTCCGGGTGCATCAGCAGGCCAAGCAGGTAGAGGATCTCCTCCGCCGTCCCGACGCCGCCGGGGAACACGATGATGCCGTGGCCGAGCCGGACGAAGGCCTCCAGGCGCTTCTCGATGTCCGGCATGATCACCAGGTGGTTGACGATCGGGTTCGGCGACTCGGCGGCGATGATGCCTGGCTCGGTGATGCCGATGTAGCGGTTGCCCGTGCGGCGCTGCTTGGCGTGGGCGATGGTGGCGCCCTTCATCGGGCCCTTCATCGCGCCCGGGCCGCAGCCCGTGCAGATGTCGAGACGGCGCAGGCCGAGCTCGTAGCCGACCTTCTTGGTGTAGTCGTATTCCTCGCGGCCGATCGAGTGGCCGCCCCAGCACACCACCAGGTTCGGGTCCTGGTGCGGGCGCAGCACGCGGGCGTTGCGCAGGATCTCGAACACTGCGCCGGTCAGGCCGTCGCTGGTGGACAGGTCGAACTTGGCGCTGCCGTAGATTTCCATCGCCACGTAGGCGATGTCGCGGACCACGGCGTACAGCAGCTCGGCCACGCCGCGGATGATTTCGCCGTCCACGAACGCCACTGCCGGCGCATGCCGCAGTTCGATCTTGATGCCGCGATCCTGCTGGTGCACCTGGATGTCGAAGTCCGGGTAGCGCTGCTGCGCCGCGCGCGGATCGTCGGAATCGCTGCCGGTGGTGAGGACGGCCAGCGCGCAGCGGCGCAGCAGCTCATGCAGGCCGCCGGCGGAGGCGTCGCGCAGGCGCGCGATCTCGGCGCGCGACAGGATGTCGAGCCCGCCGCGCGGCGAGATGTGGGCATTGACGGTCGGCAGGGCGGCGACGGCCGCCGCGGCGACCTCGTTCTCGTCGGCGTCGCGGTTGGGGTCGCGGGTCGGGTGCTGGGGTACGTTCATGGGAAAACTCTAGCATGCGTGCGGCGAAGCCCGGCGCCGCGGGGGGCTGAAAAAAAAGACGGCCGGTGTCGCCACCGGCCGTCCGTCGAACATGGAGCGATCGATCAGAACTCGTACTTGAACGTCGCCAGCACCGACCAGCGCGAGACGCCGGTGTTGCCCTTGTCGTTGTTGTTCTCCTGGATGCCCGGCTCGTCGAAGGCGCCGGTCCAGTTGTACACGTACTTGCCGATGTCGTCCGCGCCGCAGATCGTGCCGGCCGCCTTGCAGACGCCCTGGAGCGAGGCCACGCGGGCGGTGGTGAAGAAGCCGTAGTCGTCGATCAGGCCCCACTTCTTGTTCAGCAAGTTGCCGAGGTTGTTGATGTCGAGCGTCAGCGAGGTCTTGTGGCCCTCGAAGAAGCCCGGCATCTCCTGGCTGATGCGCAGGTCGAAGTTGTGGGTGAAGCCAGCCCGCAAGGCATTGGCGGGCACGACCTGGCCTGCGTAGCGCTTGATGTCCGGGTGCTCGTCGAGCCAGGTGAAGAACGCCGTCTCCATCGCCGCGCCGCCCGAGAACACCACGTCGTTCGGACCCGCGGGCACGTAGAACAGGTCGACGAAGCTCGAGTTGCCGTCGCCGTTGGCGTCGTTGCGGAACACCAGGCTGTACGGGCGGCCCGAGCGGCCTTCATAGAACAGGCCAACCTTGGTCTTGTAGTCGCCGAAGAACGCGTGCTGCCAGTTCAGCGAGCCGGTGAAGCGGTCACGGATCGCGTAGCGCGAGTTGTACGCCACTTCCTCGTTGGCGTCGAAGACGACCTGGCCGTTCCAGTTCGAGTTGTTGATCGAGCTGGTGAGCGGGCTGACCTCGGTGGCCTGGGTGTAGGTGTAGTACGCGTTCCACGACCAGCCGTCCTTCATCGGGCGGTCCAGGCCGAGGGTGAACTGCACGCCGGCGCCCTTGTCGGTGTTGCGCACCAGCAGCGAATCGCCCACGCCCACCGGGCGGTAGAACTTGGACGTGCCGTAGTTCGCGATGCCGGTGGTGCCGTTCGCGGCCGTGTTGGGGCTCCAGAACAGGTCGCGGCCATCCTGGCCCACCATCGTCACGCCCTGGCCGGCGGCGTTGAACAGGTCCAGGCGCTGGATGAAGATGCCCTTGTTGACCACCGTGCGCACCGCCTCGGCCGAGAACACGATGCCGTCCCACGGCAGCTCGTGCTCGAACGCCAGGTTGGCCTTCCACACCGACGGCAGCTCGAAACCGTCCTCGATGAAGTCGACGTTCTGGCGGGCGCAGTTGGGCAGCGTCGGGGTCGGGAAGCACTGCGCCGCGGTCGGCGTCGCCGGGTAGTACGGCCCATCCGGAGATTCGATGCCAGGCGTGAAGAAAGCCGGCAGGTAGGGCAACGCATTGGGCGTGGTGTCCTGCAGGTCGTACTCGAGGTAGTTCAGGCCGGTGTTCTGGTAGGCGCCGGCGATCCACACGTTCGGCGCCGCACCCTGGAAGAGGCCGAGGCCGCCGCGCAGCTGGGTCGGGCGGTCGCTGTCGAAGGTGTAGTTGAAGCCGAAGCGCGGCTGGAACAGCGTGGAGTTGGGCAACTTGGTGTTGTCCAGGCCGTAGATGCCGCCGACGTAGGTGTTCTTCTTGGTCTGCTGGTCGAAGTCCGGCTTGTCCCAGCGCATGCCCAGGGTCAGGGTCAGGTTGTCGTTGACCGTCCAGGTGTCCTGCGCGAACAGCGCGGTATTGGCCATCGAGTAGGCCGCCGGGACGTCCTCCTCCAGGTTGCCGCCCGGCACCGGGACGCGGACGATGTAGCGGGTCGGCGTACCGGCGACGAAGGCCGCGAAGTTGGGGAACTCATACGTGCCGTTGAGGTTGCGGCCGAAGAAGTTGACGATGTCGTTGGTTTCGTAGTCGAAGCCGAACTTCACGACATGGTCGCCGACGTACCAGTTGGCGGCGCCGTAGAAGCTGTCCTGCTCGGTGTCGATGATGTTGACGTGGCTGTTCTGCTCGGTGCCCAGGAAGATCGCGTTGCCGCCGGTGTAGCCGTTGATGCGGATCGACGGCAGGTGCGAGAAGGTATCGCGGATCTGCGAGTAGCCACGGTTCGAATACTTGAACTCGGTGGAGAAGTTCTCGTTCCAGTCGCTGAACAGCTGCAGCACGGTGCTGTCGTAGGTCTTGGGCAGCGAGTACCAGAAGCTGCTCAGCGAGATCGAGTTGTTGTCCAGCTCCGGGAAGCGCACGACCGTCTGCTCGGTCTCGCTGTAGCGCAGCGAGGCGCGGTGGTTCTCGTTGATGTTCCAGTCGAGCTTGATCGCCTTTTCTTCGATCTCGGTGTCCGCGGACGCCGGGTTCAGGTCGCCGGCCTCGAAGCCGTAGTCCGCGGCGGCCAGTTGCACCGCGGTGATGTCGGCGTCGGTGATGTTGGTGCCGTACGGCGTGCCGCCCAGGCCCACGCCCGGGGACTTGCGGATGTACTTCTCGTAGTTGGCGAAGAAGAACAGCTTGTCCTTGACGATCGGGCCGCCGAAGGTGGCGCCGTAGGTGGTCTCGGAGTCGAAGCCGGTGAACTCGACGCCGCGCAGCTCCTTGCGCACCCAGCTCTTGTCGCGGAACGCGTAGTACGCGCTGCCGTGGAACTCGTTGGTGCCCGACTTGGTCACCGCGTTGACGACCGCACCGACGCCGCCGGCGATGGTGACGTCATAGTCGGCGACGGCGATGTTGATCGCCTCGATCGCGTCCACCGACACCGGCTGGCGCTCGGTCGGCAGGTTGTTCGACTCCAGGCCGAACGGGTCGCCGGCGCCGACGCCGTCGATCTTGATCGAGTTGTAGCGGCTGTTCTGGCCACCGGCGGAGATGGCGCCGTCGGCCTTGCTGACCTGCGAGATGCGCGGGTCGAGGCGGATGTAGTCCTGGATGTTGCGGGTGGCCGACGGCAGGTTTTCGATCTGCGCCCGGCTCACGTTGGTGGTCGTGCCCATCGCGGTCGGGCTGAACACGGTCGCGGTGCCGACGACCTGCACGGCGTTGAGCTGGGTGGCCTCGCCGAGGCTGGCATCGACGTTGCTGGTCTCGGCCAGGGCGAGGTAGACGCCCTCGCGCTTCTCGGTCTTGCCGTCCTTGGTGATCGTGATCGTGTACGGGCCGCCCGTGCGCAGGCCGCGCGACAGGTAACGGCCATCGGCGCCGGTGACCGCCTGGCTGACGGTGCCCGACTCGGTGTGGACGATCGTCACCTGGGCGCCGGCGACCGGCTGGCCCGAGGCGTCCACCACGCGGCCACCGAGGGCGGACGAGGTGTTCTGGGCGAAGGCGGGAGCGGCGGCAAGGGCGAGGGCGAGGCCGAGGGCGAGCTTGGACACCCGGACCCGATTGCGATTGATCATTTGATTACCCTGGAAAGAGTTGATGTGGTCGAACCCGGCGGTCGTCGCCGGCATGTCTCACGAGCATCCTTGCGCGGCGTCCATCCGCACTGCTTCGCTATGCCATCAGGCATGCGTGGGAAGCCTCAGCAGATGCTCGGTCCCGTTCCCCAGGCGACCCTGAGCAGTAACAAGAGTTTAACACGCTACTCCGGGCCCATGACAGCCCGGTGACCGTCACAGAATCGCCGTTGCGTTTGAGCCACCCCGACGCGTGGAGCGGCGGTCCGGCGCCGGCGGATCCGGCTGGGACGCCTTGTCGGCGAATCGCGGCTCAGGCGGCCGGATGGGGTAGCCGGAGCGTCGCCGCGATGCCATCCATCAGCATCTGCACCGAAATGGCCACCAACAGCATGCCCATGAGCCGCTCGACCGCGACCAGGAAGGCCTGCCCCAGGACCTTGTACAGCCGCGTCGCGCTGAACAGGATGGCGGCCGTCCCCAGCCAGGCCAGCAGCAGCGCCAGGCTCCAGTCGAGCATCCGGTCGGGCTCCTGGCTGCCCAGCAGCATCACCGCGGCCATGCCCGAGGGACCGGCCACCAGCGGGATCGCCAGCGGCACGATGAAGGGTTCGCCCTCGCCCGCCGGCCCGAACATGCCCTCGGGGCTCGGGAAGATCATCTTCAGGCCGATCAGGAACAGCACGATGCCGCCGGCGATGGACACCGACTCCTGCCGCAGGTGCATCAGCTCGAGCACGTACTTGCCGCCCCACAGGAAGGCGAACAGCACGCCGAGCGCGATCAGCAGCTCGCGCGCCAGCACGATCCGCCGCCGCGCCGGGCTCAGCGGCTTGAGCAGGCTGAGGAAGATCGGGATGTTGCCCAGCGGATCCAGGATCAGGAACAGCAGAAGCGCGGTGGAGACGGTGCTGCTCACGCCAGCAGGTCCTGGGTCACCACTTGCCCGCGGTGCACGGCCCCCTCGGCGGAGAGCAGGCGCACGCAGGCTTGCGCGTAGGCCGTTGGGTAGGGGACCTGCGATGCCGCTTCCTCGACATAGGCGCGGGCGCGGATGCTGGTGCGCATCGGCCCGGGCTGCAGCGCACTCACGCGGACCGGGCCGTCGTCGGTCTCGTCGTGCAGGATCCGCACCAGCCCGAGCAGGCCGGACTTGGCCACGCCGTAGGTGCCCCAGTAGGCGCGATTGACCCGCGCCAGGTCTTCGCAGACGAACACCACGGCGCTGTCCGCGCTCTTGCGCAGCAGGGGCAGGCAGGCCTGGGTGAGCAGCCAGGGCGCCGTGAGGTTGACGTGCAGCTGGCGCACGAACTCTTCCGGCGGCGTGGCCTCGAGGGGTTTGAGGCCGGTGAACTCGGCGGCGCAATGCAGGATGCCGTGCAGGCCGCCCAGTTCGCTCCCGATCGTCTCGGCCATGGTTTCGTAATCGGCCGGGTCCGCGCCGGCGAGGTCCAGGGGATACAACGCGGGCAGCGGGCCGACCGCCTTCACCGCGTCGTAGGCGCGGCTGAGCTTCGGCACCTTCCGGCCGAGCAGGACCAGGGTCGCACCGGCTTGCGCGCAGGCCTTGGCCGCGGCTTCGCCCAGCCCGCCGTAGGCGCCCGTGACGAGAATGACGCGTCCGGCCAGTGCGCCGGCGGCGGGCGTGGCCTCGGCGGCGGCGTTCATGCCGCCTTCTGGGCCTCGGCGACCATGCGCGCGAGCTCACCGCTTTCGAACAGCTCGACGGTGATGTCGCAGCCGCCGATGAACTCGCCGTTGATGAACAACTGCGGGAAGGTCGGCCAGTCCGAGAAGCGCGGCAGGTCCGCGCGCACTTCGGGGTCCTGCAACACGTTGATCGAATGGATTTGCGCGCCCGCCTGCTTCAGCACTTGGCTGGCGCGGCTGGAGAAGCCGCACATGGGGAACTGCGGGGTGCCCTTCATGAAAAGGACCACCGGGTGGCCCTCGACCTCGGCCCGGATGCGGTCCAGGGTGGCATTCATCGTGATGCTCCGTTCACGCACCCGCGGGGGTCCCGGGCGCTCGTTCAGGCTAGAATTATAAACCACCGACCACCCGCCACCTGCTTCCAGGAAGGACCTGCCATGGCCATCGAACTGCCCCCCCTGCCCTACGACCGCACCGCGCTGGCGCCGCACATCTCCGCCGAGACCATCGACTTCCATTACGGCAAGCACCACCAGACCTACGTCACCAACCTCAACAACCTGATCAAGGGCACCGAGTTCGAGGCGATGGACCTGGAGTCGATCGTGCGCAAGTCGCAGGGCGGCATGTTCAACAACGCCGCGCAGGTGTGGAACCACACCTTCTACTGGAACTGCCTGTCCCCCAACGGTGGCGGCGAGCCGAACGGCAAGCTCGGCGACGCGATCGCGAAGACCTTCGGCAGCTTTGCCGCGTTCAAGGAGGAGTTCACCAAGACCGCCATCGGCACCTTCGGCTCCGGCTGGGCCTGGCTGGTGCAGCGCCCCGACGGCAGCCTCGGCCTGGTGAGCACCCCGAACGCGGCCACGCCGCTGACCGGCCCCGACAAGGCTCTGCTGACCTGCGACGTCTGGGAACACGCGTACTACATCGACTACCGCAACGCGCGGCCGAAGTACGTCGAGGCGTTCTGGAACC
>CBININ010000119.1:0-7088 GCA_966250755.1 uncultured Gammaproteobacteria bacterium
GAAGGGCAGCGGCTCGCGCCGCGCGCGCGCGGCGAGCGCGAGCAGCTGCCGCAGCTTGGCGCGGGCCCGGGCCGGCGGCACCGGCGCGAGGCGTTGCTCGCCGCCTTCGCGCAGCAGGCGCAACACGGGCGGCGTTTCGCCGAGCGCCGACCACACCAGCACGTCCACGCCCAGCGCGATCAGGTTGCGGCCGTGGCCGCGGCCGGGACTGAACTGGCGCAAGCCGTCGGCGTACACGTGCGGCAGGCTGCCGGACAGGCGCAGCCCGTCCCATTCGATCACGTAGGGCACCACGCGTGGCGGACCACCGTCGGCGGCGCGCCATGCGGCCAGCGCCGGGCCGATGCGGTCGAGGCTCTCGTCCATCGCCAGCCGGCCCGCCGCAGCGGGTGCAATGCGACCTTCCGCCAGCAGCCGCTGCGCCAGCGCGTCGTGCGAGGCCATGTCGGGCTGCAGCGCGAGCTCGAACAGGCGCCGGTCGAGCGCGTACTGGCCCAGGCCGTCGTCGGCGGCGAAAGGTTCTTCCTCCGGCAGGCGCTCGCTGCCCTCGGGCAGGCGCAGGCCCAGGCGCTCGCACAGGAACTCGCGCGGCGGATGGGCGAGCGCGCGCACCAGTTGCTCGCGCGTCCATGCCTGCACGGCCAAGGGCTCCGGCGCCGGTTCGGGTTCGGGAACGCCGGCGGCGAAGGGCGGCGGCGTGCGGCGTTCGCCGGCGGCGGCGAAGGGCTGCAGCGGGTGCTTCACCACCAGCGCCGCGCGGGCCACGTCGTCATCGGTGAACTGCGCGGCGGCGGTCTCCAGCAACTCCGACACCACCACCGAGGGCGGCAGGGTCTCGCCGCTGCGCGGATCCTGGCCCAGGTAGCTGATGATCAAGGCATCGCCCGCGGCCGCGAACAGCTGCAGGAACAGCCCGCGGTCGTCGTCGCGCACCGAGCGGTCGCCGGCGCGGCGCTGCGCGCCCTGCAATTCCTCCACCAGCCGATTGAGGCTTCCGGGCGGATCCCGCCGCGGGAACTCGCCGTCGTTCAGGCCCAGCAGCGCGATCACCCGGAACGGCACCAGGCGCATCGGCACCATCCGCCCGAAGGTGACGCCGCCGGTGAGGAAGGGCTGGCGGGCGTCGTCTTCGGCCAGCGCCGCGCGCAGGCCCGCGCGCAGCACCTCGAAGGGCACCTCGTCTTCGACCTGCGCGCGCTCGGCCTGGCGCGCCAGCGCGGCCACGCGGCCGCGCAAGGCGGCGACGGTGTCGCGATCGGCGGGGTGGCGCGCGCGCTCGGGGAAGAAATCATCCAGCAGCCGCGCCAGCGCCTGGCCCCACTGCAGCGGCGTGCGCGCCACCGCAAGCTGCGTGCGCCAGTGCGCGAGCTTGCGCAGCGCCTGCAGCACACGGTCGAGCAGGTCGAGCGCGGCGCCTTCCAGTAGCGGCAGCGGCGCCACGTGCATGACATCGGCATCATGGCCCGCGGCATGGCCGAGCAGCAGGCGGTCCAGCCCCCAGGCCCAGCTGAAGGCGGCCTCCGGCGGCGCATCGAGTTCGGCCTTGTGCCTGGCGTCCAGGCCCCAGCGCACGCCGGCCGCGGCCAGCCAGTCGCGCACCTGCTCGAGTTCGGCGGGTTCGAGCTGGTAGCGCTCGGCCACCGCCTTCACCGCCAGCAGGTCGAGCACCTCGTTGGCGCCGAAGCGCGCACCCGGCAGGTCGAGCAGGCGCAGGAAGGCCTCGGCCACCGTCTGGCTGGCGAGCAGGCCGGCGTCGCCGATCGCGTATGGGATGGCGTGGCGGTCGCCCGCGTCGGCGCCGAACACCGCGTGTACGAAAGGCGCGTACCGATCCATGTCCGGCGTGAGCACCGCGATGTCGCGCGGCTGCAAGCCTGGATCGGCTTCCAGCAAGGCGCGCAGCCGCGCGTGCAGCACCTGCACCTCGCGCAGGCGGGTGTGGCAGTTGTGGAATTGCAGGCTGGTGTCGGTCGCGTCGAATGCCACGGGCGCAACGTCCGAAGGTTTCCTGCGTTCGAGCAGGTCGCGCTGCAGGCGTTGCAGCAGCCCGGTTCTCGCGGGCGGTGAATACACCGGCTGGTCCCAGGTCGGATGCACCACCTCGTAGGAGAACAGCGTGCGCACGAAGTCGCGCCCGGCGGCGCCGTTGGCGCGCAACAGCGGCTGTTCCTCGTCGTCGAACACCGCCGACGGGTCCTCGCGCAGGCGCTCGCGCGCCGTGCGCAAGTCGCCCCACCAGCCCTGGACCGGCGAGAGGAAGAAGAAGTGCAACGTACCCGCGCGTGCCGCCGTGGCGATGACGCGCAGCACATCGGGCGAAACGTTCTGGCAGGCGAAGGCGAACACCCGGGCGGGCAATCCCGCCGGCGCCGCCGCGCCCTCGCCGTCGAACTTCGCGAGGTAGGCATCCAGGCGCCGACCGCGATGCGAGAGACCGCGGGTCGCGCGCCGCCACAGCTCGGCCTGCCAGTCGTTCTTGTCGCCGCCGTGGTCCCAGCGCCGCAGCCAGTCGCGGCGCCAGGCCTGGTATTTCTCGAAGGCGCTCGCCAGCTCGCCCGCCAGCGTCCACGGCGCCAGCGCTCCGCCGGTTTCCAGCAAGGGCCGCAGCGGCGCGAACACGCGCTCGCGCAACAGCGCCGGATCGGCCAGCAGCGACCACAGCCGCCAGCGCAGGACCGCGGCCTCGCCGACGGCCTCGTCGTCGGTGCTCGGCAGGTTGGCCTTCAGCGCGTCGCGCACGAATTCGCCCGGCGCCAGGAAGCGCAGGTTGGCGGCGATGCCGTGGGTCTCGGCCAGGTGCTTCTGCAGCCAGCGGCGCATCGCCGGCTGCGGGATCAGGAGCGTTTCCGGCGCCAGCAGCGGCGCGCCCGGCGCGGGTTTCGCCAGTTCGTGCGCGAGGATGCCCGCCAGCACCGCCAGGTCGTTGCCGTGGTAGAGCCGGAAGTCCGGCGCGACGCGGGACGCCTCGGCGCTCACGGGGCGGTCGCCGCGTCCTCCTCGAAGCGCACGCGGTGGTGCACGCCGCGACCCTCGGCCTCCACCCAGTAGCGGCCCTGCTGCGCCAGCACGCGATCGGTGATCGCCGGCAGCGCCTGCGCCTCGAGCGCGGCGTCGCGGCCCTCCAGTTCGATGTCGATCTGCACCTCGAGGCTGCCCGCGGCGCCCGGCTGCACGTCCACGGCAAGCCCGACGCGCCGCACGGCCTGGCCGCGGCTGGCCTCGCGCACCGCGGCCTGGCAGATGCGGTACACGGTGGTGCGGGCGTCGTCGTCGAGCGCCTCGATGCGGCCGGCGAAGCGCGGCTCGTAGCCGATGCCGGCATCCTCCAGGGTCTCGCGCAGCGGGCCGAAGCCCACCGCCTCGCGCAGGCCATGGGTATCGAGCACCTGCGGGCGCAGCTGCCGCAGCGCGCGCCGCAACGAGTCCTGCATCTCGCGCACCTGCTCGCGCACCGACTCCAGCAGGCGCAGCATGGTCTCGTCGCGCACGTCGCGGAAGGCCAGGCTGATGCGCGTGCTCAGCGCATGGATCGAGCGGCCGAGTTCGTAATCCAGTTCCGTCGCCAGTTCGCGCTGGCCCTGCTCTTCCAGCCGCACCAGCCGCTGGCTGACGCTGCGCAGGGTGGTCGCGGCGTCGGTGAGCGAACGATTGACCTGCGCCAGCTCGCGATGGCGCTGCGCCAGCCGTTCGTGGCTGCGCCGCAGCTCGCTGCTGGCCGCGCCCAGCACCAGCCCGCCGCCGCCGACCACCGCCAGCGCCAGCTGCAGCACACGGGTGTCCACCGGCACCCGGCCGAACTCGATCAGCGCCTCCACCAGCAGGCCGACGCCGGCCACCGACACCGTCGCGCCCTCCCAGCCGCGCCGGAAGGCGACGAAGAAGATCGGCGCGAAGGCCAGCAGGATCAGGAAGGGCGCCAGGTCCTCGCGGGCGCTGGCCAGCGCGAACACCGCCCCGGACAGGGCCAGCTGCAGGCCCACGTCCAGCCACAGCGGCCCGTCCAGCCGTTCGCGCGAAGCCGCGCGGCCCAGCAGCAGCATCAGCGGCGCCAGCACCAGCTGCCCGATGAAGTCGCCGTACAGGAACGAGAACAGCCCGGCCATGCCCTGCAGCCGCCCGGTGGCGTCCGGCATCAGCGCCTGCAGCACCGGCGAGACCAGCGCGGCCGCCAGCAGGCCGCTGGCGAGCAGCCGCAACATCGCGCGCGGATCGTCGATCTGCGCGCCGGCCTCGGGCCCGCGCACCGCCCGCACCACCGCGGCGTACAGCAGCCAGGGCGAGACCGACATCAGCAGCGACTCGGCGCTCAGCAGGTCCCAGCCCTTGTTCCAGGCCAGCAGGCTCATGGCCGTCCACTCGCCCGCGGCCAGCCAGCCCCAGCGTCGCGAGGGCGCCAGCCACAGCGCGCCCAGGCGCAGGCCGGCCGGCAGGAACCACAGCAGGTGCGAGACCGACACCAGCGCCAGCAGGCCCAGGCAGTAGCCGATCGCCAGCCCGGGCCCGGAGCCGAGCAAGGCCCGCAGTGCGACGATGGGCGGGGCGGCCGGCGCGCTCGCGCGGTCGGGGCGTGGAGGGGAAGGCATGGCGGGATTAGTCCGCAAGTCCCGCTGGCGGTCAAGCCGGGCGGCTTCCGCTGGGCGAGGCCGGGCCTTTATAATCGCGCCCTTGCCTTTCTCCGGGCCGCAGCCCGCCAACGGATCGCCGTGCGCAACTACGACCTCGTCTTCCTCAAGCACTTTTCCCAGGTCATCGCCTTCCTGGTCGCCGTGACCATCGCGCTGATCCTGCTGGGCATGTACTTCAATTCGACCAAGCCGGCGGAAGTGAACCCGGCCGCCGAGGCCGCGACCTTGGCGCGCATCGCGCCGGTGGGCGCGGTGTACGCGGGCTCCACCGGCGCCGCCGCGCAGGCGCAGGCCGCCGCGGCCGCCGCCGAAGCCGCCAAGGGCCAGGTCGCCTACGGCGGTACCCTGGACGGCGGCGAGATCTACGGCCAGCTGTGCACCGGCTGCCACACCGCCGGCGTGGGCAAGGCCCCGACCCTGACCAAGGCGGCCTGGGCCGCGCGCATCGCCCAGGGCGTGGACACCCTGCACAAGCACGCGATCGAGGGTTACCAGGGCCCGGACGGCGGCGTGATGCCGGCCCGCGGCGGCAACCCGGCGCTGAGCGACGAGCAGGTCATCGCCACCGTGGACTGGATGCTCACCCAGCTCAAGTAAGCGCCAACTGGCTTATGCTTTTCGACGCCGCCTCCGGGCGGCGTCGTCGTCTCTGGAGTCCGCCATGCGTCCGTCCGTGTTGAATCGCAGCCTGCTGCTGGTGCCGCTGTCCTGCCTGATGCTGACGGCCTGCCGCGCCGCCCCGCCCAGCGCCGACGACCTCGCCGCCCGCGGCCGCGACGTGCCCGAGCCGGGCCTGGTGTCCATCGCCGAGGTGCAGGGCCGCGGCGCGCGCAGCCCGCTCGAAGGCAGGCAGGTGACGATCCAGGGCGTGGTGGTCGGCAGCTTCGCGCAGGGCCTGGGCGGCGTGTTCGTGCAGTCCGAGCGCGACGACGGCGATCCGGCGACGTCCGAGGGCCTGTTCGTGGAATGGTCGCCGCAGGCCGAGCCGGCGCTGCGCTTCGGCGAGCGCGTGCGGGTGTCCGGCACGGTGGTGGAGCTCGGCGACGGCGCCGCCACCCTGACCACGCTGAAGGATGCGGTGGCGCGCGAACTCGGGCAGCGCGACCCGGCCCTGCTGGAGACGACGCTACGGCAGGCGCCCGAGGACGCCGCCGACTGGGAACGCTACGAGGGCATGCGCCTGCGCATCGACGCGCCGCTGACGGTGAGCGGCAACAACAACCTGACCCGCTACGGCGAGGTGGTGGCCAGCTTCGACGGCCGCCTCTATTCCCCCACTGAATTGGCCGCCCCCGGCCCGCAGGCCGCCGCCATCGCCCAGGACAACGCGCGCCGCAAGCTGCTGCTCGACGACAACCGCCTGAGCAAGGATCCGCGCAACTTGTGGTTCCTGGCGGATCCCCTGGACGACAAGTCGCCGCTGCGCGCCGGCAGCCAGCTCGACGAGGTGGTCGGCGTGCTCGACCAGCGCCGCGGCGACTACCGCCTGCAGCTGGGCGACAAGCTGCGCGTGCGCCAGGCGCCGCGTCCGGCCGCGCCGCGGGTGGACGGTGACGTGCGCATCGCCAGCGCCAACCTGCTCAACCTGTTCAATGGCGACGGCGCCGGCGGCGGCTATCCGACCGAGCGTGGCGCGGAGACGAACGAGCAATACCTCGAGCAGCGCCGCAAGCTGGTGGCCAACCTGCAGGCCTTGAACCCCGACATCGTCGGCTTGAACGAAGTGGAGAACGACGGCAATGGGCCGGAGTCCTCGCTGGCGCAGTTCGTCGTCGCGCTCAATGCGGCGGGCCCCGCGCGCGACTGGAAGGCAGTGCCGGTGTCGGCCAAGCCGGGCAATGACGGCATCCGCGTGGCCATGATCTACCGCAGCACCCGCGTGAAGCCCGTGGGCGCGGCGGCGCTGCTGCGCGGCGGGCCCTTCGAGGGCCGCTCGCGGGTGCCGATGGCGCAGGCCTTCCGCGCCGGCCAGGGGCCCGTGTTCGTGCTCGCCGCCGTGCACCTCAAGTCCAAGGGCTGCGGCAAGGACGAGGACGCCGCCCGCGGCGCCGACGCCGACCAGCGCGACGGCCAGGGCTGCTGGACGCCGGTGCGGGTGGACTCGGTGCAGCGCATCGCGCAATGGCTGGCCAGCGACCCGGTGAAAGCCGGCGCCAGTGCACCGACCCTCATCGTCGGCGACTTCAACGCCTACGCGATGGAAGACCCGATGCGCGCGATCCGCGGCGCCGGTTGGCAGGACGCCTTCGCGCTCAAGCCCACCGGCGAGCGCCCGTATTCCTTCGTCTTCGACGGCCAGGCGGGCCGCCTCGACCACGCGCTGGTGAATGCGGCAATGGCCGCGCGCCTGCGCGGCGCGGTGGAATGGCATTCGAATGCCGACGAGAGCGATGCGTTGAACTATGAGACGCAGCGGGATGGCGATCCGTACCGGGCGTCGGATCATGATCCGTTGATGGTGGG
>CBININ010000120.1:0-7025 GCA_966250755.1 uncultured Gammaproteobacteria bacterium
GCCGACGAACTGCGGCCCGTGGCGCACGTGCATCCAGCCGATCACCTTGCGCTCGGCCAGCACGTAGAAGGCCACTGCCACGATCACGGGGAGCGTGATCGCCAGGATCTTGACCAGCGTCCAGAACAGCAGGCCGACGGTGCCGAAGGACAGGAAGAGGTCGCGGATGGGATCGAACACGCTCAGGCCCCCGTCACGGTCAGCGCGGCAGTCGGCGACAGCGGCGCGGTCGCCTCGTATCCGCCCTCGATCCACGCGGCGCCCTGGGCCACGCGGGCCGACAGCGCCACCGGCAGCGCGGCGGTGCCGGTGCCGTCGGAGACCTTGGCGATCGCACCGGCGGCCAGGCCGCGGGCGAAGGCGTCGTCGGGATGCAGCACCACGCGCGCACCCATCGTCAGCGGATGCGCATTGAGGGCGTCGGCGCGGCGCAGCACGGCGTCGCCGCGGTAGATCGGCGTGCTGGCGATGCGCTCGAGACCCTCGCCCGCCACGCGGGCCGGCGCCAGGCCGGAACCGGAGGCACGCGGCTGCGCGCGCAGGTCGGCGCGCAGGCCGGCCAGGTCGGTGAATTCGAAACCGGGCAGCGAAAGCTGCGCCGCCATCGCTCGCAGCACTCTCCACCCCGGCCGCGCGTCTCCCGGCAATTTGCCGCCCGGCGTACTGGTCTGGGCAAGCCCGTCGAGATTGACCAGCGTGCCCTCGATCTCCGGCAGCAAGCCGATCGGCAGGATCACGTCGGCGATCTCGCGCAGGCCGGCCGAGGCATAGGCGGCACAGGCGACGATCGCGGCGTTGCCGAAGGCGCGGCGCGCCTGCGCGGCCTGGGCGAAGTCGAACTCCGGCTCGATGCCGTACAGCAGGTAGCCCGCCATGGGCTCGGCGAGCATGCGCTGGGCATTGCGGCCCTCGCCCGCCGGCAGCAGACCGGTGGCCGCCAGCCCGACGGCGTTCGCGCCCTGCGGAATGCGGTTGACCTTGGCGCCGGTGGCATCGGCGATCGCGCGCGCCGCGGCGCGCAGGTGCGAAGCCTGCGGATGGCGCTCGGCCAACTCGCCCAGCACGATGACGGCATTGCCGCCCGCGGCCTGCAGCGCCTCGGCCATGCCCGACCCGGCGCCGTCGGCGTCCACCGACAGGCCCTCGGCCAGGCGCGCGCCGGCGGCCTGCGCCAGCGCGGCCAGCGCGCCCGGCAGGCGCGAGGGCGGGACGATGCGGCGGCCCGCGAGGTTGAAGGCGAACTCGAAGTCCACCGGGTTGATCGCGAAGATCTTCGCGCCGCGCTTGCCGGCCTTCAGCAGGCGCTGGTGCAGCAAGGGCAGTTCGTGGCGGACGTTGCAGCCGACCAGTACGACGACGCCGGCCTGCTCGATCGCGGCCGACGGCATGGCGAAGGGCTCGGCCACGGCGTCATCGGCGAAGTCGAGCTGGGCCAGGCGATGGTCCATGCTGCCCGTGCCGAGGCCACGGGCGATCGCGGCCAGCAGCGCGCCCTCCTCGTTCGAGGTGGCCGGGTGCGCCAGCACGCCGAGCTTGTCGCCGGCGCCGCGCAGCAACTCGGCCGAGGCCAGCAGGGCCTCCTCCCAGCTCGCCTCGCGCCAGCCCTCGCCCTCGCGCAGCAGCGGACGGGTGACGCGGTCCTGCGCATACAGGCCCTGGTGCGAATAGCGGTCGCGGTCCGACAGCCAGCACTCGTTGACGGCCTCGTTGTCCCGCGGCACGGTGCGCACGACTTCGCCGCGGTGCACGTGCAGGTGCAGGTTCGAGCCCAGCGCGTCGTGGTAACCGAAGGAATCGCGGGCCACCAGTTCCCAGGCGCGGGCGCGGTAGCGGAACACCTTGTTGGTCAGCGCGCCGACCGGGCAGACGTCGATGACGTTGCCGGACAGTTCGGTCGTCAGCGGCTTGCCGTCGTAGGTGCCGATCTGCAGGTTCTCGCCGCGCTGCATGCCGCCGAGCTCGTAGGTGCCGGCGACTTCCGCGGTGAAGCGGACGCAGCGCGTGCACTGGATGCAGCGGGTCATGTCGGTGGCCACCAGCGGGCCCATGTCCTCGTCGGCGACCACGCGCTTGCGGTCGACGTAGCGCGAGACGCTGCGGCCGTAGCCGACGCTGACGTCCTGCAGCTCGCACTCGCCGCCCTGGTCGCAAATTGGACAATCGAGGGGGTGATTGACCAGGAGGAACTCCATTACATTCCGCTGAGCGTCCAAGGCGCGCTTGGTGCGGGTGTAGACCTTCATGCCCTCCATCACCGGCGTCGCGCAGGCCGGCGCGGGCTTGGGCATCTTCTCCACGTCCACCAGGCACATGCGGCAGTTGGCGGCGATCGGCAGCTTCTCGTGGTAGCAGAAGCGCGGGATCGGGATGCCGGCCTTGTCGGAGGCATGGATGATCATCGAGCCCTTCGGCGCGACCATGGCCACGCCGTCGATCTCGATGTTCACCACGTCGGTGGCGGCCTGGGTGGGTGCGGCGCTCATGCGGCCTTCTCCGTGCCGACCAGCGTGCCGGCGGCTTCATCGTCCACGTAGAAACGCTTGTTGACGATGGCGTATTCGAACTCGTGCCAGTAATGGCGCAGGAAGCCCTGCACCGGCCAGGCGGCGGCCTCGCCGAAGGCGCAAATGGTGTGGCCCTCGATCTGCCCGGCCGCGGCCTTGAGCATGTGCAGGTCCTCCATCGTCGCCTGGCCGGCGACGATGCGGGACAGCACCCGGTACATCCAGCCCGTGCCCTCGCGGCAGGGCGTGCACTGGCCGCAGCTCTCGGCGTAGTAGAAGCGCGCGATGCGCTGGCAGGCGCGGACCATGCAGGTGGTCTCGTCCATCACGATGACGGCGCCCGAGCCCAGGCCGGAACCGGCCTTCTGGATCGAGTCGTAGTCCATGGTGCAGGCCATCATCGTGTCGGCGGGCAGCACGGGCATGGACGAACCGCCGGGGATGACCGCCTTGAGCTTGCGCCCGCCCTTCATGCCGCCGGCCAGCTGCAGCAGTTCGCTGAAGGGGGTGCCCAGGCGGATCTCGAAATTGCCCGGGTTGGCGACATGGCCGGAGACCGAGAAGATCTTCGGGCCGCCATTGTTCGGCTTGCCGAGATTGAGGAACCACTCGGCGCCATTGCGGACGATGGCCGGCACCGAGGCATAGGTCTCGGTGTTGTTGATCGTGGTCGGCCGGCCGAACAGGCCGTAGTTGGCCGGGAACGGCGGCTTGTAGCGCGGCTGGCCCTTCTTGCCTTCCAGCGACTCCATCATCGCGGTCTCTTCGCCGCAGATGTAGGCGCCGGCGCCGAGCGCGCTGTAGATGTCGATGTCCACGCCCGAGCCCAGCACGTCCCTGCCGAGCCAGCCGTTCGCGTAGGCCTCCTTCAGCGCCTCCTCGAAGTGCTCGTAGGGCTCGTGGTGGAACTCGCCGCGCATGTAGTTGTAGGCGACCGTGCAGCCGGTGGCGTAGCAGGCGATGGCCATGCCCTCGATCACCGAATGCGGGTTGTAGCGCAGGATGTCGCGGTCCTTGCAGGTGCCGGGCTCGGACTCGTCCGAGTTGCAGAGGATGTACTTCTGGCCCGGGGCGCCCTTGGGCATGAAGCTCCACTTCAGGCCGGTCGGGAAGCCCGCGCCGCCGCGGCCGCGCAGGCCCGACTGCTTGACCATGTCGATGATCGCGACCGGATCCATCTTCTCCGTCAGGATCCTGCGCAGCGCCTCGTAGCCGCCGGTCTTGAGGTAGTTCTCGTACGACCAGGGCTTGTCGAAGTGCAGCGTCGTGTAGACGACGTTGTGCTCCTGCGGGGCCGGGCCGACGGGGCCGGTGTGGGTCTCGTGCGCCATGTCGGTCAGTCCAGTGCGTCGAACAGTTCGTCGAGCTTCGCCGGGGTCAGGCGCTCGTGGTAGTGGCCGTCGATGACCATCATCGGCGCGCCGGCGCAGGCGGCCAGGCACTCCTCCTCCACCTTCAGCGTCACCTTGCCGTCCGGCGAGGTGCCGCCGTGCCTGCAGCCGAGCTTGCGCTCCGCGTGCTTGACGAGGTCCTCGGCGCCGTTGAGCCAGCAGCTGATGTTGGTGCAGATGGCGACCTTGTGGCGGCCCACCGGCGCCAGGTCGAACATCGAGTAGAAGGTCGCGACCTCGTAGGCCCAGACCGGCGGGATGCCGAGGTACTTCGCGACCGCGGCCATCAGTTCGTCGGTCAGCCAGCCGCCGTTCTGTTCCTGCGCCGCCATCAGCGCCTGGATCACGGCCGAGCGCTTGCGGTCGGCCGGGAACTTGGCGACCCAGTGGTCGATGTGGGCGCGCGTGCTCTCGCTGAGCGCGACCATCGGGTCGACGTTCTGGCACGCCTCGAAGTTGCCGGTGGCTTTCATCTGCGCTTGCTTACCTGTCGATTTCGCCGAACACGATGTCGTACGTGCCGATCATCGCCACCACGTCGGGCAGCATGTGGCCGCGCACGATCGCGTCCATGGAGGAGAGATGGGCGAAGCCCGGCGCGCGCGCCTTGAGGCGGAACGGCTTGTTGGCGCCGTCCGACACCAGGTACACGCCGAACTCGCCCTTGGGCGCTTCCACCGCCGAGTAGGTCTCGCCGGCCGGCACCGAGTAGCCCTCGGTGAACAGCTTGAAATGGTGGATCAGCGCTTCCATGTCGTCCTTCATCTCCGCACGGGAGGGAGGCGCGACCTTGTAGTTGGTGGCGATCACCGGGCCGGGGTTGCGGCGCAGCCATTCGATGCACTGCTTGATGATGCGGTTGGACTGGCGCATCTCCTCGACGCGCACCAGGTAGCGGTCGTAGCAGTCGCCCTGCACGCCCACCGGCACGTCGAAGTCCACCTTGTCGTAGGCGGCGTAGGGCTGCTTCTTGCGCAGGTCCCAGGCGATCCCGGAGCCGCGCAGCATCGGGCCGGTCATGCCCCAGGCGAGGGCCATCTCCGGCGGCACCACGCCGATGCCGACGGTGCGCTGCTTCCAGATGCGGTTGTCGGTCAGCAGGGTCTCGTACTCGTCGACCTTGCGCGGGAAGTCGCTGGTGAAGGCCTCGAGGAAGTCGAGCATCGAGCCTTCGCGCCACTCGTTGGCCTTCTTCAGGTCCTCGCCCTTGCGCCACGGCGACTCGCGGTACTGCGGCATGCGCGCCGGCAGGTCGCGGTAGACGCCGCCCGGGCGGTAGTAGGTCGCGTGCATGCGCGCGCCCGACACCGCCTCGTACACGTCCATCAGCTCCTCGCGCTCGCGGAAGGCGTACAGGAACACCGCCATCGCGCCGAGGTCGAGGCCATTGGAGCCCAGCCACATCAGGTGGTTCAGGATGCGGGTGATCTCGTCGAACATCGTGCGGATGTACTGCGCACGCTCCGGCGCCTCGATGCCCAGCAGGGTCTCGATCGCGCGCACGTAGGCGTGCTCGTTGCACATCATCGACACGTAGTCGAGCCGGTCCATGTAACCGATGGACTGGTTGTAGGCCTTGGACTCGGCCAGCTTCTCGGTCGCGCGGTGCAGCAGGCCGATGTGCGGGTCGGCGCGCTGCACGACCTCGCCGTCCATCTCCAGCACCAGGCGCAGCACGCCGTGCGCGGCCGGGTGCTGCGGGCCGAAGTTCAGGGTGTAGTTGCGGATCTCGGGGCCGGCCATTATTTCTTCACCTGCTGGGGCTGCTCGGCGGCGGCCTGCTGCCAGCGCGAGTCCTCGCGCACCACGCGCGGCACGTTGACCCGCGGTTCGATGCTGACCGGCTGGTAGACCACGCGCTTGCGCTCGGCGTCGTAGAGGACCTCGACGTTGCCGATCATCGGGAAGTCCTTGCGGAACGGATGGCCGACGAAGCCGTAATCGGTCAGGATCCGGCGCAGGTCCGGGTGGCCCTCGAAGACGATGCCGTACAGGTCGAAGGCCTCGCGCTCGAACCAGTTGGCGACCGGGTACAGGCCCACCAGGCTCGGCACCACCGGCAGGTCATGGTCGGCGGCGAAGCAGCGCAGGCGCAGGCGCCGGTTGTTGCGCACCGACAGCAGGTGCACCACGGCGGCGAAGCGCTTTTCCGGGCCGCGGCCGGTGGGTCGGTTCTCCCACCTGAAGCGACCCGGGCCCAGGCCTTCCACGCCACGCGAGAAGCCCTCGGAGCTGACGTCGGAGGTATCCCACTCGTCGTCGCCGTAGCCCAGGTAGTCCACGCCGCACAGGTCGATCAGCTGCTCGAAGCCGAACTCCGGCTCGTCGCGCAGCGTGCGCAGGACCTCGAGCCAGTCGGCCGGGGCGACCTCGACGGTGGTCTCGCCGTGGGCGCGCACGGCGACGGCGACGCGCTCGCCAAAGCGCGCCTTGATGCGATCGGGGAAGCTCAGGGTCGGTTCGGGCATGGCTCAGCGCGCGATCGTGTTGGTGCGGCGGATTTTCTTCATCAGCTGCAGGATGCCGTAGACCAGGGCTTCGGCCGTGGGCGGGCAACCGGGCACGTAGATGTCCACGGGGACGACGCGGTCGCAGCCGCGCACCACCGAGTAGCTGTAGTGGTAGTAGCCTCCGCCGTTGGCGCAGCTGCCCATCGAGATGACCCACTTGGGCTCGGGCATCTGGTCGTAGACCTTGCGCAGCGCCGGGGCCATCTTGTTGACCAGGGTGCCGGCGACGATCATCACGTCGGACTGGCGCGGCGACGGGCGGAACACCACGCCGAAGCGGTCCAGGTCCAGGCGCGCCGCGCCGGCGTGCATCATCTCCACCGCGCAGCACGCGAGGCCGAAGGTCATCGGCCACATCGAACCGGTGCGCGCCCAGTTGAGCAGCGCGTCGGCGGTGGTGGTGACGAAGCCGCGGTCGAGCAGCGGGTTGTCGCCCTCCGGCCGGATGATGTCGTCCACCCGGCTCGCGGGCAGCGGGTTGTTCAGCAACCCGTCGATGGTCTGGACAAGACTCATGTGCGCACGCCCATCTCGGACAGTCTCCGCTTGCGCGCCTGGTTCGGCGTCATTCCCATTCCAGCGCGCCCTTCTTCCACACGTAGGCGAAGCCGATCACCAGC
>CBININ010000121.1:0-7021 GCA_966250755.1 uncultured Gammaproteobacteria bacterium
GGCGCGCACCCGCTGGCCTGGCGGCTGTGGGGACACAAATGGCTGCGATTGCTGGCGCCGTGGTTGCTGGTGCTGGCCTTCGCCTCGAACGCGGCGCTGGCGCCCGACGGCTGGCCCTACGCGATGCTGCTTGCCCTGCAAGTGCTCGCCTACGGGCTGGTCGCCCTCGGACGCTGGCGCCCGACCACCCAGTCGTGGCTGCCGGTGCGGCTGTGCACGGCCTTCTTCAGCCTCAACCTCAGCGCGGCACTGGCGCTGCTGGACTTCCTGCGCAACCCCGAGTCGCACCTGTGGAGCACCACGCGCGTGGAAGGAGCAGCCCCGTGACCGACGTCGCGCCGCGCCGCCTGCTGGTGGCCATCGACGAGATGGAAGTGGGCGGCAGCCAGCGCCAGGTCGTGCACCTGCTGCGCTCGCTCGACCGCCGGCGCTGGTTGCCGGAGCTGGTGTACTTCCGCAGCGATTCCTTCCTGGTCGGGGAGCTGCGGGGCGCCGGCGTCCCGGTGCATCGCCTGCCCAAGCGCGGCGCGGTGGACCTGCGGTTCCTGCGCGATTACCGCGAACTGATCAACAAGGGCCGCTACGACCTCGTGCATGCATTCTCGATCACCGCGGAACTGTGGTCGCTGGTGGCGTTGCGCCTGTTGCGCGACCCGCCGCCGCTGGTTTCGTCGCTGCGAAACCTCAGCCTCGACGCGCCGGCCTGGCAGTGGCGGGCCAAGCGACTGGTGCTGGCGGGCAGCGCGGCGACGATCGCCAACTCGCGCGCCTCGGCGAGGGCGGCGGCGCGCTTGGCGCAGTGGCCGGAGGAACGCATCACCGTCATCGGCAACGGCTGCCCCGATCCGGCGCCGCTGGACGCCGCCGGTCGCGCCCGCCTTCGGCGTGAGCTGGGCGTGCCGATGGAGCGGCGCCTCGGCCTGTTCGTGGGCCGGCTGGCGGCGATCAAGAACCTGCCCTGCCTGCTGCAGGCGCTGGCGCGGATCCCGGCGCCAGCGCGACCGTGGGTGGCGCTGGTCGGCGACGGCCCCGAGGCCGAGCGCCTGGCGGCGCTGCGGAGCCAGCTCGGCCTGCAGGATGACGTCCACCTGCTGGGCGAGCGCGCCGACGCCACGCGCCTGATGCAGGCCGCCGATTTCCTCGTGCTGTGTTCGCACCAGGAGGGCCTGAGCAACGCCATCATCGAGGCGATGCTCGCCGGTTGCCCGGTCGTCGCGACCGCGGTCGGCGGCAACGTCGAACTCCTGGAACAGGGCCGCACCGGGTGGCTGGTGCTTCCCGACGATGCAGCGGCCCTGGCGGACGCGATCGCCTGCCTGTGCACGGACGAAACGCGGCGCCAGGCGCTGGCGCGCGAAGCGCGGCAGGTCGCGCTCGCGCGGCATTCGCTGCCGGCACTCGCAGGTGCGACGGCCGAGGTCTACGAGCGCGCGCTGCGGTCGCGCCGCCGCGCGCAGGACGCCGCGGCCCCCGCCACCCAGGTGCGGACATGAAGGCGGCGCAGCCCTTGCACCTGCTGATGGTCATCGAGAGCCACTACCCGGCCCGCGGCGGCGGCGGCGCCGAGAGCCAGTTGCGCACGCTCGCGCGCGGGCTGCGCGAGCAGGGCCACCGGGTCACGGTACTGACGCCGCTGTCGCGGCTCGGGCCGCAGGAGCCGATCTCGCGAGTGGACGGCGTGCCGGTGTGCCGGCTGCGCTTCCCGCGCCTGCGCTGGCTGGCGACGCCGGCGCTGTGGCTGCTGACCCTGGCCTTCCTGTGGCGCCGCCGACGCCGCTACGACGCCTGGCACTGCCACATCGGCCACCATCTGTCGGCGCTGACCTGCGCGATGGGCGCCGCGCTCGGCAAGCCGACGCTGGTGAAGATCGCCGGTGGCTGGGAGTTCACGCACGCGCTCGCGCAACGGCGCGGCGCCATGTCGTGGCTCACCTTCCTCGGCCTGTCGCGCGCCACCCGCTGGCAGGCGATCAGCCAGCGCATCGCCGCGGCGCTGGTCGAACACGGGGTCGCGCGCGAGCGCCTGCTGGTGATCCCGAACGCGGTGGACACCCGGCGCTTCAGGGCGATCGCGCCGAGCGCCAGCGCCGAGCCGCGCTTCCTGTTCCTGGGCCGGTTGGCGCGGGTGAAGGCGCTCGACGTGCTGCTCGACGCGTTCGCCGACGCGCTGCGCCAGGCCGGGCCGGCGCAGTTGCGCCTGGTCGGCACGGGTCGGCAGGAAGCCGCGCTGCGCGAGCAGGCGCGGGCCCTGGGCATCGCCGACCGCGTGCACTTCGAGGGCCATCGCGGCGACCTCGAGAAGGTGCTGAGCGACGCCGACGTCGCCGTCCTGCCCTCGCACCAGGAAGGCCTGTCCAACACCCTGCTCGAGTGCATGTCCGCCGGCCTGCCGATGGTTGCCAGCCGCGTCAGCGGCAGCGAGGACCTGGTGCGCCACGGCGTGAACGGATGGCTGTGCGAGCCCGGCGACCGCGCCGGGCTTGCGCGCTGCCTGGTCGAGGCGATCGCCACCGCGCCGGCGACGCGCCGGGCCATGGGCCAGCGCGCACGCGACACGGTCGAGGCCTATGCCGGCCTGCCCCGGGTGCTCGAACGCCTGCTCGAGGTCTACCGCGGCGAAGCCCCCGCCGCGGGCGCTGCGGCACCCGTGCCCGCCTTGCCCGGCGCAGGGGAGGGCTGACCGTGCTGCGCGTCCTCCTGCTTGCCCTGCCCTTGCTGTTCCTGCCCAATGCCCTGCATTTCTCGGGCGCGCCGCTGGTGGTCGGCCTGAACCTCAGCAACCTGGTCTTCCTGATGCTGCTGGTGGCCATCCCCATGTTCTCGCGCGAGTCCGCGCCACCCTTGCCGGGGTCCGGACGGCTGGCGCCGGCGCTGCTGTGGCTGTTCGCGGCCTACCTGCTCGCCTTCGTCATCGCGGTATGGCGATCTTCCGCCAGCCTGCTCGAGGACCTCACGGTGCTCAAGACGGCGATCTTCTACCCGATGTTCTACTTCGTGTACCGCAACTGCCGAGCCGATTTGCGTCAGACGCGGCAGCTGCTCGTGGTGGCGCTGGCCGTGGCCGCCGTCGCCGGCATCGAGGCGGTCCACGAGGCGGTCACCGGCGGGATGCTGGGCGCCTACTCCGAGCACAACCGCGCCTCCGGGCCGTTCGGCGTCAATGCACTGACGGCCAACCTCGCCGGCTACTTCTACGCCGCCTTCCTGCCGCTGTTCATCGCCGCGCTGCTGTTCCTGAAGGGCCGGCCGCGGTGGCGCGCCGCGGCGGCCGTTGGCGCGGGGATCCTGCTGCTGGCCGTGCTGGCGACCTTCTCGCGCCAGGCCTACGCCATCTCGCTGCTGTGCCTGCTGCTGCTGGCCCTGCGCCGCAACCTCGCCGCCGCGCTGGCGATCGGCGTGCTGATGGTCGCCGCGACCACCGCACTGCCGGAGAGCGTCACCGAACGCGTGGCCGAAACGCGCCAGACCACCGAGGCCGGCACCACCGAACTCGACCAGAGCACGGCGAGCCGCTTCGACATCTGGACCGGCGCGCTGCGGATGTGGACCGACTATCCGCAGGGGGTGGGCCTGAACCGCTTCAAGGCACACATCGGCGACTACACCAGCTACAGCGGCTACGACGCCCACAACTACTTCGTGCTGATGCTGGCCGAGGCCGGTCCTTTCGGATTGGCGGCGTTGCTGTTCCTGCTCTGGCGCTGGTGGGGCATGGCCCGCACGATCCAGCGCGAGGCGGCGCCAGGCGACAGCGAACAGCGCGCGCTCGGCACCGGTTTCAGCCTGATGGTGGTGGCGATCGCGCTCGGCAACAGTTTCGGCAGCTTCCTGCTGCAGGGCCTGGCCATGGGCAGCCTCTGGGCCTTCGCGGGTCTGATGGAACGCTACGGCGCCCTCAAGGCCTACGAGCGCGCGTATCCGGCGCCAGCGCCGCAGCCCGCGCCCCTCATCGCGCCGGGCCGGTTTCCGCTGGTGGAACGCGCCCGCAACGCCTCCGGCGCCGGACCGGTCGGCAATGCCCCCTGATCGATTCCCCTGGCTGGCGGGATTGGCCGCATTCGCGCTGCCGGTAATGCTGGCGGCAGCCGCGGGCGACCGCCCCGCGCCCCCGCGTCGGGCGCTGCCGCCGGTGCACGACGTGGACCTGCCGTCCGAATGCGGCGCGATCTACGGACGCGGGTTCGCGCCGCAGTCCTCGCGCGCCGCCAGGCCGGTGCCGCGCCGCGAGCGCCCGCGCAAGGGGGAGGTGCTGCGCGATCCCGTCGCCGGCACCTGCGTGGTGCGCGCCACCGACCACGACCACGAACCGCCGAAGGGCTGGGCCCGAAGCGACTACCCGCGCCGCCAGGCCTTCAACGCCGATGGCAGCCGCTTCATCGTCCAGGCGCGCGACGGCGGCTGGCATCTCTACGACTCACGCCGATTGCGCTGGTTGCGGCAGCTGGAAGGCCCACGCGGCGACGCCGAACCGCAATGGGATCCGCGCGACCCGCGTGCCTTGGTGTACCTGCCGGCGAAGGGCGGGATGACGATGAGCCGCCTCGACGTGGAATCCAACCGGTCCCGCGTCGTCGCGGACTTCCGCGGCCGCCTGCCCTGGCCCGCGGCGGCGCGCGTGTGGACGCGCGGCGAAGGCAGCCCCTCGGCCGACGGCCGATACTGGTGTTTCCTCGCGCAGTCGCGCGAGGGCCGCACGCTAGGCGCCTTCAGTTACGACCTGCGCGACGACGCGGTCGTCGCCACCCAGGCACTCGAAGCGCAGCCCGATTCCATCACCGCCTCGCCCTCCGGGCGCTGGTGCGTGCTGTCGGGCGAACGCGCCGACGGCGGCACGGTCGCCTGGACCCGCGACTTCCGCCGAACGCGGCCGCTGTATCCCGATTCCGAGCACGCCGACGTCGCGCGCACCGCCGATGGCCATGACGCCTACGTCTGGATAGACCAGCAGGGCCGCGGCGAGTTGACGATGATCGACCTCGACAGCGGCCGTCGGACCGTGCTGTTGCCGACCTGGATCGCGGGCAGCGCCACCTCGGTGCACGTGTCAGGCAAGGCCTTCGACCGGCCGGGCTGGGTGCTGGTGTCGACCTTCAACCGCAAGCGCGGCAGTTCCTGGCTGCAGGAACAACTGCTGGCGGTGCAGCTGCGTCCCGAACCGGCAGTATTGCGGGTGGCGCAGCACCACTCGCGCTACAAGACCTACGCCTCGCAACCCCAGGCGACGGTCAGCCGCGATTTCCGGCAGGTACTGTTCAATTCGAACTGGGATGCCGAGGACGCCGACGACGTGGACGCCTACCTCGTGAAGCTGCCCGAGGGCTTCCTCCGCCCGTAATGATCTTTGTTGCACCGCGGCAAGCGGCGGGGACTGTGACGCAGGCACGAAGCAGCAATTCGTTGTGTGAATTGCCGCCGGTTTGCATTTTGCACGGATTCGTAGATTGGCTTCGGCCCGAGGGGGGCGGGCCAACCCGATCAATCCGCACAGGATCCGTCCCCCCATGCACTGCCCCGTCCCCCGCCCGGGCCGCCGCCCGGCGAGCTTCCTCGGCCTGCTGTTCGCCCTCCTCACCCTGACCCTTCCCCTCGCCGCCCAGGCGGTGGACGTCAACAAGGATTGCGCGAGCGCCTATGCGCTGACCGGTTCCACGCTCAGCGTGGGCCAGGTCACCAACCTGGCCACCAGCGTGCCGCGGCCGATCAAGGGCGTGATGCAGATGCCGTCCGACTTCGGCGTCTGCCTGTTCCGCGCCACCGACGCCGCGCTCGAGCCGCCGAACGTCTACGCGCGCAACGACTACTCGCGCCGCCAGGCCTTCAACGCCGACAACACGCGCTTCCTCGTGTACGCGAGCGGCGGCGGCTGGCACCTCTACGACGCGACCACGCTGGGCTGGATCAAGCAGCTCTCCGGCATTTCCGGCACCGCCGAGCCGCAGTGGGACGCGACCAATCCCAACGTCCTGTACTACGTGCCGAGCAAGGGCGGCATGAAGCTCTACCGCCTCGACGTGTCCACCAACACCAGCACCGTGGCCGCCGACTTCACCGGCAAGCTGCCGTGGTCGACCGCCGCCCGCGTCTGGCAGCATGGCGAAGGCAGCCCGTCGGCCGACGGCCGCTACTGGTGCTTCCTCGCCGAGACCAGCACCGCGGGCATCCTCGGCGTGTTCACCTGGGACCAGCAGGCGCAGGCGGTGATCGGCAGCAAGGCGCTGACGGTCAACCCCGACTGGGTCAGCATGACGCCGTCGGGCAAGTACTGCGTCGTCTCCGGCACCACCGCCTACAACCCCACCTTCACCAGCGCACGCACGCTGATCAGCGGCTCGCAGCATTCCGACCTGGCGCTGGGCGCCGACGGTCACGACTACTACGTCTTCGTCAACCAGGCCGTCGACGGCTACCTGACGATGATCGACATCGAGACCGGCACCGCGACCAAGCTGATCCCGACCTGGATCAACGGCTCGAGCACCTCCGGCCACATCTCCGGCAAGGCCTTCTCGCGGCCCGGCTGGATCCTGTACTCGACCTTCAACAGCAAGAACGGCGAGCAGTGGGTCAGCGAGCGCCTGATGGCCATCGAGATGAAGGCCAGCCCGAAGATCATCAACCTCGCCCACCACCACACCTACTACAACGGCTACTGGACCCAGCCGCATGCCGTGGTCAGCCGCGACTTCTCGCGGGCGGTGTTCAACTCCAACTGGGGCAGCACCTCGGACCTGGACGTGGACACCTACATGGTGCGACTGCCGGACAACGCCTTCGGCGGCACGGCCCCGCCGCCGCCCCCGCCGACCTCCACGGTCGACACCACGGCGCCGACGGTCTCGGCCAGCGCCAGCGCCGGCGCCAAGAACACCACGCTATCGGCGACGGCGAGCGACAACGTCGGCGTGACCGCGGTGGACTTCATGGTGGACGGCGTCCTGCGCGGCACCGACACCAGCGCGCCCTACTCGCTTACCCTGAGCAGTTCCAAGCTCGGCAGCGGCAGCCACAGCCTCGTGGCGAT
>CBININ010000122.1:0-6940 GCA_966250755.1 uncultured Gammaproteobacteria bacterium
CTGGACGCGCGCCTTGAAGCTGGTGGCCGGCAGCCTCTGCGTGATCCCGGCCTGGGCGGCGCTGTGCTGGCTGCATGCCGGCAGCCTGCGCGGCCCGGCGTGGACCCTGTTCGCGCTGCTGATCGTCTGGGTCGCCGATACCGGCGCCTATTTCGCTGGCTCGCGCTGGGGCAGGCACAAGCTGGCGCCGCGCATCAGCCCCGGCAAGAGCTGGGAGGGCTTCGCCGGCGGACTGGCGGCAACGCTGGTGCTGGCCACCGCGAGCCTGCCGGTGCTTGGCCTGGAGTGGCGCCGCCTGGGCGACCTGCTGTTGCTCACCGGCGTGGCCTTCCTGTTCTCGGTCGCGGGCGACCTGTTCGAAAGCCTGCTCAAGCGCCACGCCGGCGCCAAGGATTCCAGCGACCTGATCCCGGGCCACGGTGGCGTGCTCGACCGCGTCGACAGCCTGCTGGCGGCGTTGCCGGTGTTCGCGGTGGGCAAGCTTTGGCTGGGCCTGTAAACGCGCGCCGGATCGCGTTGCTGGGGGCGACCGGTTCGATCGGCGGCTCCACGCTCGACGTGGTCGCCCGCCATCCAGCGCGCTTCGCCGTGGATGCCCTGTCCGCGCACCATGATGTCGCCAAGCTCGCCGCCCTGTGCGCGCGCTTCCGTCCGCGCGTCGCCGTCGTGTCGGACCCGGCGCGCTACGCGGAACTTCGCGACGCGCTGGCGGCCGCCGCGCTGCCGACCGAGGCGCGCGCCGGCGCGCAGGCGCTCGACGAGATCGCCGCCGACCCGGGCAACGACACCGTCGTCGCCGCGATCGTGGGCGCAGCCGGTGTGTCGTCCACGCTGGCCGCCGCGCGCGCCGGCAAGCGCCTGCTGCTGGCCAACAAGGAGTCGGTGGTGCTGGCCGGCGAGTTGCTGGCCCAGGCCGCGGCCGCGGGCGGCGCGACTGTGCTGCCGGTGGACAGCGAACACAACGCGATCTTCCAGTGCCTGCCCGCCGATGGCGGCCGCGGTGGCGTGCGCCGACTGCTGCTCACGGCCTCGGGCGGCCCCTTCCGCGGCCGCAGCCGCGAATCGCTCACCCATGTCACCCCGGACGAAGCCTGCGCGCATCCGCGCTGGGTGATGGGCCGCAAGATCTCGGTGGACTCGGCCACGCTGATGAACAAGGGCCTCGAGGTGATCGAGGCACGCTTCCTGTTCGGCATCGAGGCGTCCGCCATCGAAGTGGTGGTGCACCCCCAGAGCATCGTGCATTCGCTGGTGGACTACGTGGACGGCTCGATGCTGGCGCAGCTGGGCAACCCCGACATGCGCACCGCCCTGGCTTACGGTCTCGGTTGGCCGGACCGGCTCGACGCCGGGGTCGCCCCCCTCGACCTGGCGGCCTTGGGCCGGCTGGAGTTCGAGCCGCCGGACCGGCAGGCCTTCCCCTGCCTGGACCTCGCCTACGCCGCGCTGGCCACCGGCGGCAGCGCCCCTGCCATACTCAACGCGGCCAACGAAGTGGCAGTGGCGGCCTTCCTGGCGGGGCGACTGCCCTTCCTCGGCATCCCCGCGCTGGTCGAGGCGACCCTGTCGGCATTGCCGGCGGAACCTGCCGGCAGCCTCGAGGTCCTAGGCGCATGCGATGAACGGGCACGGCGCCGGGCGATGGAACTGATGGAAGGAATGGCGACGGCATGAGCGGGTTCCTCGGCGCGACCTTCTGGTTCATCGTCACGCTCGGCGTGCTGGTGACCATCCACGAGTTCGGCCACTTCTGGGTCGCCCGCCGCTGCGGCGTGCAGGTGCTGAAGTTCTCGGTCGGCTTCGGCCGCCCGCTGTGGAGCCGGGTGGCCCGCGACGGCACCCGCTACCAGGTGGCGATGATCCCGCTGGGCGGCTACGTGCAGTTCCTCGACGAGCGCGAGGCCGAGGTCGCCCCGGCGCACCGCGAGCGCGCCTTCAACCGCCAGCCGGTGTGGCAGCGCATTGCCATCGTGCTGGCCGGGCCGATGGCGAACCTGGTGCTGTGCGTGGGCCTGCTCTGGGGTGCCTTCCTGATCGGGCTGCCGGGTACGGTGCCCATGGTCGGCCAGGTCGACGGCATTGCCGCTGCGTCCGGCCTGCGCCCGGGCGAGCGCATCACCGCCGTGGACGGCGCCCCCGTGCAGACCTGGGACCAGGTGCTGACGCCGCTGGCCCTGGCCGCGATCGACCGCCGCCCCCTCGAACTGCAGGTGCAGGACGCCGCCGGCGAGCGCGCGCGCAAGCAGCTCCGGCTCGACCGCCTGCCCGCCGGCTTCGACCAGGCCAACCCGCTCGGCGCCGCCGGCCTGGGCGTGGGCGTGGGCGAACTCGAGGCGGTGGTCGGCCAGGTGCTGCCCGGTTCCGCGGCCGAGGGCCGGCTGCAGCCGGGCGACCGGATCCTGACGGTGGACGGGCGCGCGGTCGCGCGTTGGGCGGACATCCCCGCCATCGTCCGCGCCGCCGAACCCGGCCGGCCGCTGTCGATCGTGCTGCTGCGCGAGGGCCGCGAGCAGCGGCTCGCGTTGACGCCGCGACCGGCCGACCAGGACGGGCGACGCGTGCTGCAACTCGGCGTGGGCCCGGCGGTCGCGGTCGCGCTGCGCAAGTACGACGCGGTCGCCGCCTTCGGCGCGGCCTGGCAGGAAACCCGCAAGCAGGCGCGCGAAACCCTCGGTTTCCTCGGCCGCCTGGTCACCGGCAAGGCCGATACCAAGAACATTTCCGGCGCGATCGGCATCGCCCAGGTCGCGAAAGCCGAGGCCGGGCTCGGCTTCGCGCGGCTGATCGCCTTCATGGCGAGCCTGTCGCTGATGCTGTGCATCATGAACCTGCTGCCCATCCCGGTCTTGGATGGCGGGCACCTGCTGTATTACCTTATCGAACTGGTCTCGGGTCGCCCGGTGGGCGAGCGGGTGCTGATCGCCGGCCAATACGCGGGCCTGGCCCTGCTGGTCGGGCTGATCGGGCTGGCGTTCTACAATGACCTGGTTCGAACGATTTCCTGAGATCCCATTCACCGGCGCCTTGCGCCACCACCCTGGAAGCCTGATGACGCGCCCCACCGCACGCCGCCGACTGTTGAGCCTTGCCCTCGCCGCCGCCCTCGCCGGCCCGGTGACGGCCCAGACCACGGCTTCCACCCTGGAGCCCTTCACCGTCCAGGACATCCGCGTGGACGGCCTGCAGCGCATTTCGGCCGGCACGGTGTTCACCTACCTGCCGGTGGAGCGCGGCGACCTGCTCGACCGCGGCAAGTCCAGCGCCGCGATCCGCGCGCTGTTCAAGACCGGTTTCTTCAGCGACATCAAGCTCGAGCGCCAGGGCGACGTGCTGGTGGTGGCGGTGGTCGAGCGCCCGGCGATCAACACGATCGAGCTCAAGGGCAACAAGGAACTCAAGACCGACGAACTGCTCAAGGGCCTGAAGTCCATCGGCCTGTCCGAGGGCGAGACCTACAACCCGCTCAACCTCGACCGCGTCACCCAGGAACTGACCCGCCAGTACAACAACCGCGGCAAGTACGGTGTCGCCATCACCCCGACCATCACGCCCCTCGATCGCAACCGCGTCGACGTGAAGATCGACATCGCCGAGGGCAAGGCCGCCAGGATCCGCGACATCAACATCGTGGGCAACAACCTCTACCCCGACGAGAAGATCCGCTCCAACTGGGAAAGCCGCACCAGCAACTGGCTCAGCTGGTACCGCCGCGACGACCAGTACTCGCGGGAAAAGGTGTCGGGCGACCTGGAGAAACTCTCGAACTTCTACCTCGACCGCGGTTTCGTGGATTTCAACGTCGAGTCCACCCAGATCGCGATCAGCCCGTCGCGCGAGGACATGTTCCTCACCGCCAACGTCAGCGAAGGCGAGAGCTACAAGGTCTCCGACGTCAAGGTGACCGGCGACACGGTCCTGCCGCAGGAGCAGGTCGAGAAGATGGTGATCGTCAAGCCGGGCCAGGTGTTCTCGCGGGCGCTGGTGGAGCTGAGCACCGAGTCGATTTCCGCGATGCTGGGGAACATCGGCTACGCCTTCGCCGAGGTGGTCCCGATCCCGGAGATCGACCGCGAGAAGCATACGGTCGGGCTCAACTTCCTGGTGAAGCCGGGTGCCCGCGTGACGGTGCGCCGCATCGTCTACAAGGGGAACGCGAACACCGCGGACGAGGTCATGCGGCGCGAGATGCGCCAGTTCGAAGGCGCCTGGTTCTCCCAGGCGATGGTCGATCGCTCGAAGATCCGGCTGCAGCGCACCGGCTTCTTCGAGACCGTCGAGATCGAGACGCCCGAGGTCCCCGGCAAGCACGACCAGGTCGACCTGGTGGTCACCGTCAAGGAGCGCAACGCCGGCAGCTTCGTGTTCGGCGTGGGCTACTCGCAGAACGCGGGCGTGGTCACCAGCATCGCGCTGCAGCAGAACAACTTCCTGGGCACCGGCAACCGCTTCGCCATCAGCCTGCAGAACAACAATTACTCCAAGAGCATCGGCTTTTCCTACCTCGACCCGTACTTCACCGACAGCGGCGTCAGCGTGGGCTACAACCTGAGTTACAGCGACTACAACCGCTCGACCACCACGACCGCGCGCTATGGATCGGGCAACGCGGCCGGCGAGGCGGTGTTCGGCATCCCGCTGTCGGAGAACACCACCGTCACCACCGGCTTCGGCATCTACCGCAACCAGGTCACCACCTACGACGGCTCGACCCCGCCGGAGGTGATCAACTACCTGGTCAGCACCCTGGGCGACCGCGAGCGCACCGGTGGCTTCCTGCAGTCGGGCGCCACCTACGACGACGACAAGAATCCCGAAACGCCGGCCAGCGACGACGACGGCGACCCGGGTCCGGATCCGGACTTCTATCCGGTGGGCTTCGAGCCCTTCGTCCGCCAATGGACGATCAACGCCTGGACCGCGCGCTTCGGCTGGGCGGTCGACACCCGCAACAACTACCTGCTGCCCTCGGCAGGCATGCTCAACAGCGTCAACGCCGAGATGGCGTTGCCGGGGAGCGACCTGGAGTACTACCGCGTCAGCTACGACTTCGAGTACTACCGCCCGCTGGGACCGTGGGTGATCGGCAAGGCCTCGCTCAGCCTCGGCTACGGCGATGCCTATGGCGACGCGTCGAAGGCGACCTGCTATTCGCAGTTCAGCGACGCGGGCGTGCCCCTGCCGACGGATCCGGGTTACAACTGCGGCCTGCCCTTCTTCAAGCACTTCTACGCGGGCGGCCCGGGTTCGGTGCGCGGCTTCACCCAGAACACCCTGGGTCCGACCACGGACTACGGCAACTTCAGCCGGGTGCAGCCGCTGGGCGGCCCGATCAAGGCGACCGGCAGCTTCGAGTTCTATTTCCCGCGCCTGCTGGGCGGCCCGGGCACCCGGCTCTCGGCCTTCGTCGACTACGGCAACGTGTGGGCGCGCAAGGGCGACTTCTCGGTGAGCAGCATGCGCGTGACCACCGGCCTGTCGCTGCAGTGGGAATCCCCGGTCGGGCCGATCTCGATCAGCTACGCGATCCCGCTGCGCTACCAGCGCCCGATCGAGAACGAGCTGGGCGTGGTCACCACGCCAGGCGACGACATCGAGCGCCTGCAGTTCACCTTCGGCAACCAGCGCTAGCCGATCGACGCCGGCGATGGAGCGGCCCGGCTTCACGCTCGAGGAACTGGCTGCCCGCTTCGGCTTGCGCGTGCACGGCGACGGCGCCGTGCGCGTGGCGGGCGTCGGTACGCTCGAGCGCGCCGGGCCCGGGCAACTCGCCTTCCTGGCCAACCCGCGCTATCGCCGCCAGCTCGCCGGGACCGGCGCGGCCGCGGTGGTGTTGCGCGAAGCCGACGCCGGCTCGTCGCCGGCGCCCTGCCTGCTCGCTTCCGATCCCTACGCCGCCTTCGCCCGCATCGCCGCGCTGTTCGAAGCACGCCGGGACGCCCCGGTCGGCATCCATCCCACCGCCGTGGTGGACGCCTCCGCGCGGGTGGCGCCGGGCGCCAGTGTCGGCGCGCAGGCCTACATCGGGCCCGGCTGCGTGGTGGACGACGGCGCCAGCATCGGCCCGGGCTGCGTCCTGCTTGAGGACTGCGAGGTCGGCGCCGGGAGTGAACTGCTCGCGCGCGTGACCCTGGTGGCGCGCGTGCGCCTGGGCCGGCGCGTGCGCGTGCACCCGGGTGCGGTGATCGGCGCGGAGGGCTTTGGCCTGGCGATGGCCGAAGGCCGCTGGCTCAAGGTGCCGCAGCTGGGCGGCGTGCGCGTCGGCGACGACTGCGAGATCGGCGCCAACACCACCATCGACCGCGGCGCGATCGAGGACACCGTGCTCGAGGAGGACGTGCGCCTCGACAACCAGATCCAGGTCGGCCACAACGTGCACATCGGCGCGCACACCGCGATGGCCGGCTGCGTGGCGATCGCCGGTTCCGCGCGCATCGGCCGCTACTGCCTGATCGGCGGCGGCGTGGGCATCGTCGGCCACATCGAGATCGGCGACCGGGTGACGGTGACCGCCCGTAGCCTGGTGACCCATTCGATCGCCGGCCCGGGCGAGTATTCCTCGGGCACGCCCCTGCAGCCGACCCGGGAATGGCGCCGCAACGCCGCCCGTTTCAAGCAATTGGACGAACTGGCGCGTAAAATCGCCGGCCACGCCCGCCCATCCCAGGCCGAGGATTGACATGACCGTAGCCGAACACGAATCCGCCGCCGCCACCGCCGTGGCGATGCCGGTGGACGTGACCACGATCCAGGCCCTGCTGCCGCACCGCTATCCGTTCCTGCTGGTGGACCGGGTGCTGGAGCTGGAGCCGAACCAGAGGATCCTGGCGGTCAAGAACGTCAGCATCAACGAGCCCTTCTTCCAGGGCCACTTCCCCGGCCACCCGGTGATGCCGGGCGTGCTGGTGCTGGAGGCGCTGGCGCAGGCCGGCGGCCTGCTCAC
>CBININ010000123.1:0-6862 GCA_966250755.1 uncultured Gammaproteobacteria bacterium
GTCCGCATAATCCATGCGCTGCGGGATGCCGCGCTTCCAGTTGCTCAGCGTGGTCGTGTGGCCGCCGGCGTCCATGACGGTCATGAGCGTGCCGCGCTGGCCGGAGGCGACGGTGGAGGTGGTGTCGTAGGTGATGGTGTTGATCACCCGACCAAACGACGACTGGGTCACCGGCACCGCGTAGGTCGGATCGAAACCGGTTGCTTCCACCACGTCGCCATCGCAGGCCTCGCTGACCGGGTAAGAAGACACGCAGCTCACGCTGGCGGTCTGGCCCAGCACCCAGATGGTCGAGTTGTCGTGGTAGGTGTAAACCTCGGTCTTGCTGTAGGTCTGGGCGGCCACCGGGGCAGCCAGGGCGGCCAGGACCAGCAGGGCGAGCGGGCGGATCGTCATGACGGCGCTCACGGGCCGGCGCTCGACTTGGTGACCTTCGTCGGTCGGGCGAGGGCGTCGAAGCACAGCGAGGCGCCGCCGCTGCCGCAGGTGTTTGCCACATCCCACGTGAACAAGCGCCCTTGCTGATCGGTCTGGTGCTTCGTCGCCGGCGCCCAGCGCTCGGAGCGGGCCTTGTTGGTGCGCAGCTGCAGGTCGTCGCCCACCTGAGCGGGCCAAGGAAAGGGCGAGCTCGTGGCGTACGCCGGGAAAACCGCGTACTCGTGGCTGACCTTGCGCATCAGCGTATTGCTGGCGTTGTAGGTTTCCTCACGCAACAACACGTTTTCGGTGCCGTCGTAGCGGTTGCTGAACACGCTGCGTTGCCGCGTGCCCTCCGGGTCGGTCACGTCCGACCACACCTCGGTGGTGCAGCCGCTTCCACAATCCTTGCTGTAACTTGCATTGGGCGTGGAATACGCATAGGTCCAGCTCTGGGTCACCAGGCCCGGGCCGGTGAAGCTGCGCTGGGTGAGCGCGTACTTCACGTAGGTCGGTGGATACAACACGTGGTCGTCGCCGCCCAGGGCCAGGACGCATTCATAAGGCACGTACGAGCGGCCAAAGCGCTTCAGCGTGAACGCGAAGGTGCCGGTGACACCGGAGGGTGAGGTCGCCGTAGCCTGCGCGCTGCCGCTGATCGAACCGGTCGGGATGGCGCAGGAGCCGGCGCCGTAGCTGGCGGTCGAGGTGACCAGCGTGGTCAACGGCGCGAAATTGTAGGTCCACTTGACCGGGTTGGTCGGCGTGGAGTCCGGCAAGGTGACGGTGCCCACGCCGGAGACATGCTCATACGACCAGCTGCGCGTCTTGCCCGCACCGCCGAGCGAAATCGTGGTCACGCCGTTGACGTCCGACCACACCTGTGTCCGTCCGTCGCTGGCGGTGATGCCGACCGGCCCGAGCGAGGCGTTGTAGTTGTAGGTGAGCCAGTTGCCGAACCGGTCCTCGATGCGCGTCACCAGCAACATCGCGTTCTTGCGCGTCATGCGGTTCTGGACCGGCGCCAGCGTGCTGGTGGTCTTGGCCCGGAGCCCCGCCTGCTTCGATTCCGGGGCGCTGTCGATCGGTTTGACGATGGCATCGGCCAAGGCATACACCAGGTAGTCGAACCAGTACTTGGTGCCGTCCGGCGACGTCGCCAGAAAGCCCTCGCCGGACCCGCCGGTGATCGAACTCAGGCAACTGATTCGCCAGTTGCCCGCGGTGACGGCCTTGTAGCCGCCGGCAATGAGGGCGGGGTCGGTCGTCGCCAAGACCTGTTGCTCGTTGCCGGCGTCGTCCACCAACTGATAGCCCGACCACCACTCGTGGTCGTCCCAGTACAGGTACGAGGGTGACAGCACCACCGGGCCGGGCGCGCCGAACTGGCTGCAACGCGCATTCCTGTTGCTGCCCGCCACCTGCCACCCATACGGGCTGCTGGCGGAGGTGTTGACGGAGTAGTTCACCACCGTCTTCATGCGCGGGATTTCCAGGATCCAGCCGGCCACGGACATGCCGGAGGTTTCGTAGTACCGATTGTTCTCGCGCGGCGTGAAGCTGCGGACAATGCGCATCGTCGGCCCGTTGCCCGCCAACTCGCCATCGACCATCTTGAAGGTCACGGTGCCGTCGCGCGCGCTGATCTGCTCGCCGAACAAGGACGAGTCCAGCGCCTGCACCGTGCGGTGCTTGTCGATGTACTTGTCGTACTCCTGCACGGCGATGACGTCGCCGGCAAACGCGGACTGGGCGGCAAGCAGACACGCGGCGGCGACGGCGCCGCGTTGGGCGATCGAGTTCAATGGCTTCCCCTGACGAGATCGTCGATGGCTCGATGTTGTAGCCGAGTCGTCGAAGGGTCGCAATAGAAGCCCAATCGAAAAGCAGACGCAAAATTGAGATTCGCAGCAGTGCGACTTATCCACACCGCTCGCAATCGCGCAGCCCGCGTTGCCCACACATGCATCCCCACGCTGGCCGCACATAAGCCTGCAACGTAGACGATGCCTCACACGCCCGGCGATTCACCGTTGGTCGGCACGCAGACTGACTAGACGAAGATCCTCGCACGCACCGTGCGCGGATGCAGAAAACAGACTCATCGCTTGACGTGAGGAAGCCGCTATCAGGTGGTCGCTTCATTGGAGCGCGTCGTCCTACCTGACCAACGGCCTATGGTTCGTTCGACAGACCCGGGGCGAGATCAATGCGCGGCTTGCCGAGCCCTGGCGCGCCACCCACCGAAGGACATTCGAATGTTCAAGAGCATCGCCGTCTGGGCCCTGCTGGCGCTCGTACCCCTCGGTTCCGCCTCCGCGAAGGACGTGGCCGGCTCCTGGCAACTGCAGGAAATCCGCACTGCCGACGCCAAGGTCCTGAAGTTTACCAACGCGAACCAGTACCTGTTCACCAAGGGCCATTTCAGCATCATCCGCGTCGAGGGCGACAAGCCCCGCTCGACCGAAAGCTGGACCACGATGACGCCCGACCAGGTGGTAGACACCTACGTCAAGCAATTCACCGCGAGCGGCGGCACCTACGACCTGAAGGGCGAAACCCTGACGATGAAGACCACCATCGCGAAGAACCCCAACATCATGACCCGGGGCGACTGGATCTCCTACGCCGTGAAGTTCAGCGGGGACACGATGACGCTCACCGCCGAATCCACCAACGAGGGCGCGGTGAAGAACCCGATGTCGATGACCTTGGTCAGGCTCGACTAGCGTCGTGGTGTTCGATCCCCGCACGAAAGGCCAAATACAAAGAGCCAAGAAGCAATCCAGCCATCAGTGGATACATGAACTTGGCGTCATCTTCCCAACTCGCTCGGATCTGCTCCAGGCTTCGGATCGTTCCGTGGGGTGATTTGATCTCGAAGACCTCCGGCTTCCGATTTGGCATCGCTCCGGTCTCAGGCAAAGTCGTGTAGCACAGCATCACCGGTTGGTTCTTCGGGTCGGAAAGCTCGGCCATAACCCGCGCCAGATCGCCGCTCTTGCGAGCATAGTGGAGCGGCTGCACGAGGCCTGCCGATTTGACTGCCACGCCGTATCGAAGTTGCGCTATGCCATCAATCTGTCCAAGGGTGCAGGTCAATTCATTGCGCGATGGAAACCCTCCTTTTTCGGTGCCCCACACAAAGGTTGCCCAGAGAAGCAAGACAGGACCCAGCGCTGCGAAGAAAAGCAGAAATATGATGCGGAAGCTCGGCACCTTCACCCTCCGGAAATCCCTGAGGACATGGATCAGATCGGCACTGCGAAGGCGTATCCCGCGTTCGGCACGTATTCCAGCCACGCGCCCGACCCGCCCGCCTCGGTCAACTTGCGCCGCAAGCGATGCACCACCTGCTTGAGCGACTCGCGATCGGCCGCTTCGCGGTCCGACCACACGAAGCCAATCACACGCTCGGTATCCACGGGCCGGCCACGATGCGACAGCAATAGTCGCAGCAGTCGCAATTCCAGCGGAGAGAGCCGGAACGACTGTCCGTCTGCCACCGTCGCCTCGCTCCGCTCCACGTCGATCGACAGCGGCCCGAGCGAGAGCACCGGATCCTCCACCGTATCGCTACCCCGCCGCAGCAGCGAGCGCACCCGCGCCAGCAGCGCCCTCGGGCTGAAGGGCTTCTTCAGGTAATCGTCGGCGCCGAGGTCGAGCCCTCGCACCTCGTCCTCCTCGGCGTCGCGCACGGTCAGCATCATCACCGGCACCTGGCTGGTCTTGCGCAGCTGGTGCAGGACCTGGAAGCCGTCGAGCAGGGGCAGGTTGACGTCGAGCACCACGAGGTCGGGCACGGATTCGTGCAGGCGCGCCAGCGCCTGCTCGCCGTCGAAGGCGGTGGTGACCTCGTAGCCGCCGCTGACCAGCGCGAACTTGAGCAGGCCGACCAGCTCGACGTCGTCGTCGACGATCAGCACGTTCATGCCGACACCTTCTCGCGGGGCAATACGATTCCGATGCGCGCGCCGCGGCCGTGCAAGGGTTGCGCCACCTTCACCTCGCCGCCGTGCGCGACCACCACCGCGTGCACGATGGCGAGCCCGAGGCCGGTGCCGCGCTGGCTCGGCTCCTCGTGCGGCGAGCGCCGGAAGGGCGCGAACAGGTCCCGGCCCGCGCCCAGTGCCGGCAGGCCCGGGCCCTCGTCCTCCACCCAGGCGGTGACCGAGTCCGGCGTCCACTCCATCTCGATCCAGATGTGGGTGCGGTCGGGCGCGAACTTGTTGGCATTGGCCAGCAGGTTGACCATCACGCTGGCCAGGCGTGGCGAGTCGCCGACCACGCCGTCGCCGCCGGACAGGGACGTCACCACGGTCTGCTCGCGCTGGTCGGTGAGCGGCTTCATCAGTTCGACCGCGTCCATGATGACCTCGTTGAGGTCCACCGGCCCGCGGCGAAGGCGCATCTCGCCGCTCTCGATGCGCACCGACTCCAGCAGGTTGTCGACCAGGTGCGAGAGCCGCATCGAGCCGCGGTACTGCGAGTCGGCCAGCTGCACCGCCACCGCGTCATCGCTGCCGCGCAGGTGGTCGCGCAGCAGCTCGATCGAGGCGATCTGCGCGGACAAGGGTGTCTGGAATTCGTGCGAGAGGTTGGCCAGGATGCGGTCGCGCATCGCCCGCGCCGCCTCGATCGCGTTCTCCTCGCGCACCACCCAGACCTGGCGCTCGCCGCTGGCGCCGATGCGGCGCAGGATCAAGGGGCGTTGGGTGCCGGCGGCGCTGCGGCGCTCCAGGGTCGGTGTGCCGGGCAGCGATTCCGACGGCGGCTCCTGGCGCACCGGCAACAGCAACTCGTCCACCGGCAGGCCGAGCACCTCCTCGCGGCCGCGGCCCATCAACGCCAGGAACTGGCGATTGGCGTAGTGGATGCGCTGCTGCTCGTCCACGCCGACGATGCCTTCGTCCACGCCGTCGAGCACGGCGTCGAGTTCCTGGCGTTGGGCGCGCTCGGTCTCCGTCAGCGTGGCGACCTGCCCGCGCATCTGCTCGAGCGAGGCGGCCAGCGCGACCGGTTCGGACAGGAAGGTGCGCGGCGCGCCCACCGGCGTCTGCAAATCGCCGCGACCGAGGCGCTCGGCATCGCGCGCCAGCTGGGCGAAGGGCCTCGAGATGCGCGCGGCCAGCAGCACGGCCAGCGCCAGCGCGATCGCGCCGGTCACCAGGCCCGTGAGGCCGAAATTGCCGAGCCACTGGAAAATGCGCCGCTCCACCCAGTCCTGCCCGACCTGCGCGCTCAGCAGCGCATCGGGATCGCCGGCCTCGTCGCGGATGCGGATGACGCGCGCCGCCGCGGTGCGGCCGAAGGCGCCGAGGTTCTCCGGCTCGCCGCTCAGCGACACCCGCTGCCAGGCGCGCGCCAGCGGATGCGAGGGCGGCGGCCCCTTGCCGAGCAGCGGACGCAACTGCAGCGTCACCAGTTCGGTGCCCGGCAGCGCGCCGAGGCGATCGCCCAGCCGCGCCGCCATCACCAGGGTCGCGTCCTGCTGGTAGGGAATCGGCCGCTGCACCACGCGCCAGGCATGCCCGCGCGCGTCGAACACCAGTCCGTTCTCGAAGGCCGGGGGCGCCTGGCCGATCTCGGCGACGGTGCGGCCGCCCTTCTGCACGCGGATGTAGTCCACGCCGCTGGTGCGGTGGAAGTCGGCGACCATCGCGCGGGCCTTGGTCAGCTGGCCGCGGCGCAGATAAAAGGGCAGCGTCGGTTGTTCCGCCAGCAGGTTGGCGGCCACCCGCAGCTCGCGGCTCCATTCCTGCAGGCGGCGGCGGGACTCGGACACCGTGCGCTCGGCCTCGGTGCGGGCCTGCGCGTTCACTGCCGTGCGGATGGTGCCCACGCCGGTAGCCAGCAGCAGGGCCGCGAACAACAGCAGCAGGCCCATGTGGCTGGCCAGCAGCAGGCTGGAGAGGCGGCGGCGGGTGGACATGGGCCGATTATGCGGGAGCGCGGTGGCGCGCCGCTTGCCGCCGGCTGGCCGGACCGGTGCCGGAACCGGGGCGAAAAAAAAGCCAGCTTCCGGCCCTGAACGGAAGCTGGCTACCCACTCACTGACACTATCGTCTTGGACGGAGTTGCCGTCTTGGGGACCAAATTAGTCCCCGGGGCCGGGCTTGTCAGTTATTGCGGGGTTACGTTTTCAGCCGTTTTCAGCCGGGGGCGTGACCGCGCCCACGGTTGCGAAGCGCAACCAGGCCCAGCCCGCCGCGCCGGCGGCCAGCGAGCCAGCCAGGATGGCCATCTTCGAGGCGTCCACCAGCTCCGGGCGGCCGGAGAAGGCCAGGTTGGCGATGAAGATCGCCATGGTGAAGCCGATGCCGCCCAGCAGGCCGGCGCCGAGCAGGTGCTTCCATCCCAGTTCCGCCGGCAGGCGGCACCAGCCCAGGCGGATCGCCAGCAGGCTGGCCAGCACGATGCCGACCGGCTTGCCCAGCAGCAGGCC
>CBININ010000124.1:0-6793 GCA_966250755.1 uncultured Gammaproteobacteria bacterium
AGTGCTGCGGCCCGAGCACGAAGGCGATGTAGAGCACGACGAAGCTGTCGATCAGCTGGGAGATGGCGGTCGATCCGGTGGCGCGCAGCCAGACGTGGCGGTGGCCGGTGCGGCGACGGATGCGGTGGAAAACGAAGACGTCGATCAGCTGGCCGATCAGGAAGGCGATCACCGAGCCCCAGATCGTCCACAGCCCCTGGCCGAAGATCGCCGCGAAGGCCGCCTGCAGGTCGGGCACGCCCTGCGACTTCGCCGCGCCCACCCACCAGCCCGCCGGCGCCAGGTGGATCGCCGCGAAGGCGAACAGGAAGCCGTACAGGATCAATCCCACCGCCAACCAGCTGATGAAGCGCACGCCGCGGCGGCCGTAATACTCATTGACCGTGTCGGTCATGATGAACACGATCGGCCACAGCAAGGTGCCGGCGGTGAAGTTCAGGGAGCCGGTCTGCCCGAACAGGTTCCATTCGAAGGGCTTCAGGCCCAGCGTGTCCTCGAGCGCGAAGATCTTCACGCCGATGAACTCCGCCAGCACCGCATTCACCACGAAGAACGCGGCCAGCACCACGAACAGCCGTTGCGCGCGGTGCTCGCCGCTCACTTCTGGTCCCCGCGCTGGAAGGGGATGCGGTCGGGGCTGACGGCGCCGCCGGAGATGATGAAGGTCATCGCCTGGTCCACGGTCCAGTCGGTGGGCGTGAGCCGGTCCACCGGCACCACCTCGAGGTAGCCCGAGGTCGGGTTCGGCGTGGTCGGCACGTACACGGCCGCGAGCTCGGCGCCGGTGAGTTCATCGCGCAGGATGCGGGTGACGAAGCCCACCGACTTCATCTCCTTGTGCGGGAAGTCGATCAGCACCACGCGCTGGGTGCCGTCCGGCTTGGTCTGCAGCAGGTCCAGCAGCTGGCGCGCGCTGCCGTAGATGGTCTTGGCCAGCGGGATGCGCGCGATCAGCAGCTCGAGCCAGGCCAGCAACTTGCGGCCCACCACGCGCCGCGCCAGCAGGCCGACCAGCACGATCACGGCAACGGTCACCGCCAGCGCCACGGCAGTCTGCACCCAGGGCGCACCCAGCCAGCCGAGCATTTCCGGATCGCTGCGCACGGTCCAGGTGATGAGCGGTGCCACCAGCGGCGCGCTGACGCCCGACAGCAGCCCGAACACGAACTTGAACACCACCCAGACCAGCCAGATCGGCAGCAGGGTGAGCAGTCCAGTCAGGAACGCGCGTTGCAACTTGCCCATCACTCGGGACCGAGCTCGCGCACCAACCGGAAGCCGACATCGTCGAAGCCGGTGCCGGCGTCGAAGCCGCTGCTGCGCAGGGGATCGGCGCGGCCGGCGCTGTCGCGCCAACCCAGGCCGCTCACCAGGCGCTGCTTGCAGCCGCCGGCGCAGTCCACCAGCCATTCGCGCGCGTTGCCGCGCACGCCCACCAGGCCGAGCGGGCTGGCCGGCCCCGCGCCTGCGGGCGCGGTGCCGTCCTGGCCGCAGTCGATGCGGCCGTCCTGGCAGGCGTTGCCGCTGCCCTTGTAGCTGGCGACCTGGCGCCATTCCGATTGGGTCGGCAGCCGCCAGGTTTCGCCGGTGCGCGCGCTGAGCCACTGCGCGTAGGCACGCGCGTCGTCGAAGCTCACGCACACGGCGGGGTGGTTGTCGGCCTGGGCGAAGCCGGGATCGCGCCAGGTGCGCTTCTTGATCGTGATCGGCGCCAGCCGGTTGCGGCAGCGCGAGATCGGCCGCTTGGTCGCAGTGGCGAAGGCGGCGTAGTCGCCGCGCGAGACTTCCTCACGCATGATCGCCACGCCCTGGCGCGTGCCCGTCGGCGCCTGCAGCAGCACGGTGGTGGGTCCGCCGCCGCCGCGCAACACCCGGCCGGGCTTGGGCTCGGCAATGGTCTTCGACCAGGCGGGTTCCAGGCTGGCGGGCGGCACCTCGAGCGCCTGCGCGAGGGATCGCGACGCCGCGAAGCCGGCACGGTCCTGGGATCTTACGGAACGCTCCAGGCGCACGAGCAGCGGCGGCGGCAGCGACGCGCGCAGCGTCTTCCAGGCCTCCGACTTCTCGCGCTTGGCCTCGCGCGCGAACTGGCTCGCGCGCTTCCATCCGGTACGCGCAACCTCGTCGCGGCCCGCGGTGATCGCGGCCGCCAGGTTCTCGCCCATGGCCGCCAGCACCTGGTCGGCGAAGCGATCGAGGTCGGCGGCGGGCGCGCCGGCCTTGCGCGCCGCCGCGATCGACTCGACCGCGTTGTCGCCGGCCGGCGTGCTCAGGCGGCGCGCCCTGACCTGGCGCGGCACGGCATGGAGTTCACGCGCACCCGGCAGGCTCGGATCGAAGGCCAGCGTCATGACCGCCGCACCGGCTTCGACCGAGGCAAAGGGCAAGACCATCGCCGTCATCTGCGCCGCGACCGGGGTCGTCGTCGGCGCGGCGTCGGCCGGCGCCGCCTTGCCGAGGGCTTCTTCCATCGAGCTCGCGGGGGTGTCGGCACCGGGCGGCGCGGTTTCCGCCGCGGCGGCGCCAGGAGGCATGTCCCCGGCCGGCTCCGCCGCCAGCGCGTCGGCGGATGCCGCTTCGGACGCCGGCTCCGCATCGCGTCCGGTGAAGAATGCATCGGACGGCTTCGGCTCGGCCGCGGGTTCGCGCAGCAACAGCACGCTGACCACCAGCACCGCCGCGGCCGCGGTGGCGAACAGCGCCGGCCGCAGCCAGGGCTGTTGCAGCAGCGGCAGGGAGGGCGCCGCCAGCGGCGCCGATTCGGCGGCATGCGTGGCCCGCTCGCGCACCGCGACCTGGTTGAGCGCGCCGAGCATCTGCTGCGCATTGCGGAAACGATTGTCCGGCGCCTTGGCCATGGCCCGGTCGATGAAGGCCTGCCAGTGCTTGCGCTCCGGCGGCAGCCGCGGGATCGGGTCCTGCGCGTGCATCAGCGCCAGCCCCAAGGGATCCGAACTCAGGTAGGGCAGGCGCCCGGTGAGCAGCTCGAAGGCGAGCACGCCCACGCTGTACAGGTCGGCCCGCCCGTCCACGGTCTCGCCACGCGCCTGTTCCGGCGCCATGTAGCCGCCGCTGCCCACGGCCAGCCCGGCGGTGGTGAGGCGGTTGCTCGTGTCGTTGCGCTGCAGGGCGATGCCGAAGTCGGTCAGCAGCGGCCGGTCGGCGTTGTCGAACAGGACGTTCTCGGCCTTCACGTCGCGGTGCACGATGCCCCGGGTATGCGCGTACTCGAGCGCGGACAGCAAGGCGCGCAGCACCTCGATGATGCGCGGCTCGTCGTTGCTGAAATCACGCTGCCCCAGGTGGCCGCGCGCCAGGTAGGGCAGCACGTAGTACAGCAGGCCCTGCGCGGTGCGCCCGACCTCGTGGACACCGACGATGCAGGGATGCTCGAGCTTGGCGATGGTCTGCGCTTCCTGTTCGAAGCGCGCCTTGCTCTTCTCGTCCTTCAGCGCCTCGGGCGCCATCACCTTGATCGCGACCTGGCGGTCGAGCGAAATCTGCACGCCCAGGTACACGTAGGACATGCCGCCCTTGCCGATGCGGCGGATGATCCGGTACCCCGGGATGTCCGGCAGGAAGCCGGTCAGCAGGGAGGACAGCTCTTCCGGGGACAGCTCTTCGGAGGGCATGGGGCCGGCGCGCAAGGTCAGGAGCCTGAGCATAAAGCAGCCGGCAGGCAGCGTGAACAGCCGCGCGGCGGCACTGCGGCACAGTTTGGCGCGCCCGCGGCCGCGCCGGGCCGGCGGCGATGCCCAGCGGGATCAGAAGAGCAGCGAGGCCATCCTGCGGCGGGCGGCGCCGACCAGGTCGGCATCCTCGATCAACCGGAAGGCGTCGATCAGGCTGCGCTTGGCCAATTGGTCCTCCCAGGCCCGATCGCGGCGCAGGATCTCCAGGAACTGGTCCAGCGCACCGGCGTTGTCGCCTTCCACCAGCAGGCGCACGCCGAGCAGGTGGCGCGCGCGCAGGTCGCCCGGGTCGGCGGCGATCGCGGCGAGCAGCGGCTCGCGCGGCGGCGCGTCCTTGAGTTGCGCAGCGAAACCCAGCCGCGCCCGCGCGCGCACGGCACGCTCGTCGGCGGCGAGGTTGGCGGGGAGCGCGTCGAGGATCGATTCCGCCTCGGTGGCATTGCCGACCGCAAGCAAGGCGAGGGCGAGATCGAGCTTGGGCTCGTCCTTGTCCGGCTCGGCGTGCACGGCCGCGCGCAGGCGCACGACCTCGGCATGCGGGTCGGCGGGCGGCGGGGGCGCCGGTTCGGCCTCGGGTTCGGCGGCGGCCTTCGGCTCGACGCCATGGTGGCGCAGGAACTCGCGCAGCTGTGCTTCCGGCAGTGCGCCCGGGAAGCCGTCGACGATCTGGCCGTCCTTGAGCAGCATCACCGTGGGAATGGACTTGATCTGGAAGTACCCCGCCAGTTGCTGTTCGGCGTCGACGTCTACCTTGGCCAGCAGGAAGCCACCGTTGAACTCGGCGGCCAGCTTCTCCAGGATTGGCCCGAGCGCCTTGCACGGCCCGCACCAGGCCGCCCAGAAGTCCACCAGCACCGGCACCTGCTTCGAGCGCAGGATCACGTCCTGCTCGAAGCCGGCGAGGTTGGCGTCGAAGACGTGGAGGGCGTCGGGGGCGGCAGGCATGGACGGTTCCGGTGCGTGGGGTCGAGCAGCAGATGGTGCCACGCCCGCCGTGAATCAAGCCCGCCGTCGACCCGCCCGCGGTGGAGCGGGGCTCAGTCGAATTCGCGCCGGCGGAAGTCCAGCAGGCCGACCGCCGCCACCGCGGCGCCGCCGATCAAGCCCGCCGCCAGCACGAAGCGCGCGTGGGAACCGTCGCTGGCCAGGACCTGCAGGGGCATGGACCAGGGGTACCAATGGCCGAAGCGGTCGGACTGCCCGATCAGGAAGCCGGCGACGGTCGCGCCCATGCCGACGGACACCGCGACGGTGAAGCTGCGCCAGCGGATCGACACCCAGGTGTGCACAGCCACCATCAGCATCGAGGCGCCGAGCGCCAGGCCCGCGCTGCGCAGCAACCACGCCAGGTCGGGCCAACCCGCCAGGCCGAGCGCGGGCCGCATCAGCATCAGCGCCCAGCCGCCCAGCGGCAGCAGCACCAGTAGCACGGCGAAGCTGGCCGTGGTCATCGCCGCCAGCATCGTCAGCTTGGCCAGGTAGTGCACCTCGCGCGGCACCGGCAGCGCGAGCAGGTGCTTCCAGCGCCGCTCGCCATGCTCCAGGCCGGCCAGCAGTGCCGATTGCAGCGTCACCAGCAGCGGCAGCATCAGGAACAGCCACAGCGCCAGCACGCTCTGCCCGTACATCATCCAGGCTTGCGCCGGCGTCGAGGCAAAGCCCTTGGGCAGGCTGCGCAAACCGAGCTGCAGCACGTACAGCAGCACCACGGTCGTCGGCGCGATCACGCAGGTCCAGGCCGCGAGGGTGCCGCGCAGTTTCAGGCGCTCCGCGTCGAGGGCGCGCAGGAAGGCGTTCATGCCGCGGCCTCCAGCGCCTCGTCCACGGTCAGGTCGAAGAACAGCGACTCCAGCGAAGGATGCTCCAGCGCAAGGTGTTCCACCTCGAGGCCATGCCCGACCAGCAGGTGGTTGACCTGCGCCGGCGTGCGGCCCTCGAGCCCGAGCACCAGCGTGTCGGCGTCGCGCCAGCTGGCCGAGCAGCCCTGCATCGCCAGCACCGCGCGCGCCCGTGCGTTGTCGCCGCAACGCAGCAGCAAGCGCGGCCGCACCCGGCCACGCAGTTCCTCGAGCCGACCCTCGAAACAGAGCCTGCCGGCGCGCAGCACCCCTACATGCGTGGCGACCTGTTCCACTTCGCCCAGCTGGTGGCTGCTCACGAAAACGGTGATGCCGTCGGCGGCGAGCCCACGCAGCAACTGGCGCATCGCCACGATGCCGGCCGGGTCCAGGCCGTTGCCCGGTTCGTCGAGTACCAGCAGCCGGGGCGCGCCGAGCAGGGCCAGGGCGATGGCCAGGCGCTGCCGCATGCCGAGGGAGTACTCGCGCACGCGGCGGTCGCCGGCCTCGCGCAGTTCCACGCGCTCGAGCACGGCATCGATACGGGCCTTCGGCGCGCCGAGCAGGCGGCGGGTCACTTCCAGGTTGTCGCGTCCGCTCAGGTGGCCGTAGAGCGCCGGTGCTTCCACCAGCGCCCCCACCTGCGCCAGCGCGGCCGCGCGGTTTCGCGCCAGGGCGTGGCCGAACAGCGCGATCTCGCCGGCCTGCGGGTGCAGCAGGCCCAGCAGCAGCCGGATGGTGGTGGTCTTGCCTGCGCCGTTGGGGCCGAGGAAGCCGTAGATCGCGCCGGCCGGCACCTCGAGGTCGAGATCGCGCACGCCGTGGCCGCCGGGGAAGAGCCGGGTCAGGCCGCGGCAGTGGATGGCAGGGAGGGTCCGGTTCATGGCGGCAGCTTCGCCGCTGGCGGGCCGCGCTTCATGTGCCAGTGGTTGACCAACGCCTGGTCGGGGCGGGTCCGGCGCATCTCGGGGCTTCGAGTTTTGGCTCCACCGCGCGCTGCGTTAACCTAGGGGCCTTCGTTTTTCCGGCGTCAATCCCATGCACGACACCCCCGAGACCGGCGTCCAGGACGCCGGCGCCTACCAGCCCCGGGCGCTCGAAGCCGCCGCCCAGGCGCACTGGCGCGCGACCCGCGCCTTCGAGGTCGTCGAGGACGCCTCGCGCCCGAAGTACTACTGCCTGTCGATGCTGCCTTACCCCTCGGGCGCGCTGCACATGGGCCACGTGCGCAACTACACCATCGGCGACGTGATCAGCCGCTAC
>CBININ010000125.1:0-6738 GCA_966250755.1 uncultured Gammaproteobacteria bacterium
GAGGCGGAAGCGCGCGAGCGCGCGACGATCGGCCGCGCCGCGCTGCGGCCGGTGTTCTTCGGCGCCGACAACGATCCGCGCGCCCTGCACGCGGCGATGGCCAATGCCGACCGCGCCGGTGTGGCCGAACGGATCCGCTTCGATCGCCGTGCCGTCGCCGCCCTGCAGGCACCGCCCTTCGCGCGCGGCCTGGTGGCCTGCAACCCGCCCTACGACGAGCGCCTCGCCGCCGACCCCGCACTGTACCGCGAGCTCGGCGACGCACTGCGCACGCAGCTGCCGGGCTGGCGTGCCAGCCTGCTCTGCGGCAACGAGGAGCTCGCCCGCGCCACCGGCCTGCGCGCGCTCAAGACCTACGCGCTGTTCAACGGCCGCATCGAATGCACCTTGCTGCTCTGCGACCCGCTGCAGCCGCCGGCGCGCGAACCGCGCCCGCCGCAGCCGCTGGGCGAGGGCGCGCAGATGGTGGCCAACCGCCTGCGCAAGAACCTCAAGCGCCTGAAGTCCTGGCGCGAACGCGAGGACGTGTCCTGCTACCGGCTCTACGACGCCGACCTGCCCGAGTACGCGGCGGCGGTGGACGTCTACCAGGAAGTCGACGGCGAACGCCGGTTCTTCCTGCAGGTGCAGGAGTACGCCGCGCCCGCCTCGATTCCGGAGGCGGACAGCCGCAGGCGTTTCGGCGAACTGCTGGCCGCCCTGCACGAGGTCTTCGAGGTGCCGCGCGAGCAGGTGGTGGTCAAGACGCGGCAGCGCGGCAAGGGCGGCAGCAAGTACGGCCGCATGGGCGAGAGCGGCCACTTCTTCGTCGTGCAGGAAGGCGGGGTGCGCCTGCGGGTGAACCTGCACGACTACCTCGACACCGGCCTGTTCCTCGACCATCGCCCGCTGCGCCTGCGCATCGGCCGCGAGGCGCGCGGCACGCGCTTCCTCAACCTGTTCTGCTACACCGGCGCGGCCACCGTGCACGCGGCCGCGGGCGGCGCGGTGTCCACCACCAGCGTGGACCTGTCGGCGACCTACCTGGACTGGGCGGGCGAGAACCTCGCGCTCAACGGCTTGGGCGGCCCCTCGCACCGGCTGGTACAGGCCGACGCCATGGCCTGGCTGGAGCGCGACCGCGGCCAGTACGACCTGGTGTTCTGCGACCCGCCGACCTTCTCCAACTCGGCGCGCGCCGAGGACTTCGACACCCAGCGCGACCACGTGCGGTTGCTGAAGGCCGCGCTGGCGCGGCTGGCGCCGGGCGGCCTGCTGCTGTTTTCCAACAACTTCCGCCGATTCAGACTCGACGAGGCCGCGCTGGCCGGGATCGCCGGGTTGCGCGAGATCAGCGCGAAGACGATCGCGCCGGATTTCGAGCGCAACCCGCGCATCCACCGGGCATGGGAGCTGCGCCGGCGTCCCGGATCACCGGGATAGCGCCGCGCGACGGCGCTCGCGATCCTTCGCGCGCGTTTCCAGCAGGGACTTGTACTCGACGTCGTCCACCAGCCGCATGGACTCGATGCGGCAGGTGTGTTCCCGGGTGATGACGGCATCCCCGAGCGCGCCGCATACCCGGCCGCTGATGGGCGCGCCGCGCACCAGCAGGAAGGGCGACCAGTGCGTGGGCTTGCAGTTGGCCGGCAGTTCGATCAGGTACTTGTACCGGCCGGCATCGACCAGCAGCCTGCGATCATCCACGTCGGTCCAGCTGCGCGCGAAATCCGGGTCCAGGCACGCTGAACCCCGCAAGGGTTCGGAACGTGCGACGGAGGCCGAGGCCGCGGCCTCGGGAGCGATGGCGGTGGTCGCGCAGGCCGCGCAGGACAGGACGGCGATGGCCGAACTGGCGAGAACCTTGACTCGTTTCATGAGTTGCCTCCGGCTGGACTTGGAGCCTGGGTCACAATGTTCCCCGGCCGATTAACCGGGGCGAAACTTCCACGCTGGCATTATGCTCGCGGGATGGGAGCCAAGCACGCCACCGATCGACCGCAGCCCGCCGGCTGGACCTTTTTCCGCCAATGGCTGAAGAATCCCCTGAGGGTGGCCGCGATCTCCCCCTCGAGCCGGCAACTCGCCCGGCAGATGATGTCCGAGCTGCCGCGGCCCTGCCGCCGCGTGATCGAGCTCGGCGGCGGCACCGGCGTCTTTACCCAGGCCTTGCTCGACCACGGCATCGCGCCGGCGGACCTGCTGGTGCTCGAACTCAACGAGGAACTGCACCAGCACCTGGTGCGTCAATTCCCCGGCGTGCAAGTGGTCTGCGGCGACGCCGGCGACCTGCGCGAGATCGCCCGGGGCAAGGGCTTCGACGGCGACGCGCGCGCGGACGCGGTGGTGTCCGGGCTCGGGCTGCTGTCGATGCAGCGCCAGTTGCAACAGGCCATCCTGCAGGCTGCGTTCGACGCGCTGCGGCCGGACGGCCGCTTCGTGCAGTTCACCTACGGGCCGGCGAACCCGGTCGTGCGCGAGGTGCTCGATGCGCTCGAGCTGACCGCGCGCCGCGCCAGCTTCACCTGGTGGAACGTGCCGCCCGCGACCGTGTACGTTTACCAGCGACGGGTGTCGCGCAGCCTCGCCCCGCGCTCGATGCGCTAGGGTCGCGCGGGCTGCGCGGGGCGTCGCGGTCGCCATGCCGACCATGGCCGCATCCGCCGCCGCAACGCTGGGTTCCGCGCGCCTGCGTTGACCGCCGCCGGCCCGCCCATACATCGTGGGCATTCCTCCATGGAGTCGCCCATGACCATCGCCCTTTCCCGCCCCCGTGCCGTCGCCCGCCGCCTCCGCGGGCAGGCCACCTCCGATGGCGCCGGCGTCAGCCTGACCCGCGTGATCGGCACCCCGCAACTCGCCTACCTCGACCCCTTCCTGATGCTGGACGAGTTCGGCTCCGACAGGCCGGGCGACTACATCGCCGGCTTCCCCGCGCATCCGCACCGCGGTTTCGAGACCGTCACCTACATGCTCGACGGCCGCATGCGGCACAAGGACAACCACGGCAACGAGGGCCTGATGACCGCGGGCTCGGTGCAGTGGATGACCGCCGGCCGCGGCATCGTGCACTCCGAGATGCCCGAGCAGGAACAGGGCCTGATGCGCGGCTTCCAGTTGTGGGTGAACCTGCCGGCGCGCGACAAGATGGGCGAGCCGCGGTACCAGGAGTTCGACGCGACCAGGATCCCCGCGCTGCAGCCCGCGCCGGGCGTGTCGGTGAAGGTGATCGCGGGACGCGTGGGCGACGTCGCGGGCCCCGTGCAGCAGCCGGCGACCGATCCGCTGTACCTGGACCTGGCGCTCGAGGCAGGCGCAGTGTTCGAGCAGGCGATCCCGGCCGGCCACAATGCTTTCGTCTATGTCTACGAAGGCGCGTTGGACGACGGCGGCAAGGGCGAACTGCTGGCCTTCGGCGAAGGCGACGGCGTGCGTCTGGTCGGCCAGGCACCGTCGAGCCGCGCCATCCTGGTGGCGGGCAAGCCGTTGGGCGAACCGGTGGCCCGCTACGGCCCCTTCGTGATGAACACGCAGGCCGAGATCGTCCAGGCGGTGCAGGACTACCAGGCCGGGCGCTTCTGACGGCGAGCCGCCGCGCGGACGCGGCGGCGTGCCGGATCAATCGTCCGAGGGCAGGCCTTCCGGACGCTTGCGGAAGGGCGGCCGCGGACCGCGGTTGCCGTCCTGGCGGGGACCGCGCGGTCCGTCCTGGCGCGGACCCTGCGGGCCGCCCGGACGGGCGTTGTGCGGACGCGGTCCCTTGGGATGCGCGCCCTGCGGCGGACGCGGGCCTTGCGGCCGCGGACCGCCGCCAGGGCGGCCCTCGTGGCGCGGGCCGCGCTCGTTGAAGGGCTTCGGGCCACGCTCGTTGAAGGGACGATCGTTGAAGGGCTTCGGACCGCCCTGGCCGCGGCCCGGGCCGTGGCCGCGCGGCGCGCGCGGCGGCGCAACCTTGGACCCCGTTTCCACGCCCTCGGGCACGTACCAGCTGCGAAACTCGCCGGTGTCATGGCCGGCGCGCGGCTTGTTCCTGAAACCGCCGGGCCCGGGCTGGCCGCCGCCGGGGCGGCCTTGCGGCTTGTGGCCGCCGGGACCCTTGCCGCCGCCGGGCCGCGGGCCGCGGGCGCCGTACGGGCTGTCGCCGTGGCGCGGCGGGCCGTGGTCGGCGCGGTTGCCGAAGTTGTCGTCGCGCGGGCCCTTGCCGTGGCGCTTGCCGCCGTGCGGCGGGCGTGCGGCGTGGTCGCGCGGCGGATGGTCCATCGGGCCCGCGAAGGGCTTGCGGCCGCCGGGCTTGCCGCGGCCGGGGCCGCCGGGACGGCCGCGGCCGCGCGGCTTGTCCTCGCGCACGTGGTCGAAGCGGCGCAGCTCGCGCGCCTCGTCGTTGACGTGGCCGTTGACGTAGCCGGCCTGCGCGCCGCGCTCCTTGCCGACGCGGATCTCCATGGGCCGCGAACGGCGCTGGCCGATCACCGGCTGCAGGGTCAGCACCGGCTCGGCGTTCTCCAGGCCGAACTTCGCGCGCAGGGCCTGCACCTTGTCCGCTTCCATCTCGACGCAGTGGCCGCGCTTGAGCAGGCGGGGCAGGGTGATGTCGCCGTAGCGCACGCGCTTGAGGCGCGAGACCTGGTAGCCCTGCGATTCCCACAGGCGGCGGACTTCGCGGTTGCGGCCCTCCGTGAGCATCACCTGGAACCAGGAATGCGAGCCGCTGGCGTTGATGCGCTCGATCTTCTCGAACTTGGCCGGGCCGTCCTCCAGCGCCACGCCGCGGGCGAGGCGGTCGACGATGTTGTCGGGCACCTCGCCCGGGATCCGGCAGACGTACTCGCGCTCGATCGCATTCGACGGATGCATCAGCGCGTTCGCCAGCTCGCCGTCGGTGGTCAGCAGCAGCAGGCCGGTGGTGTTGATGTCCAGGCGGCCCACCGCGATCCAGCGCGCGCCCTTCAACCGCGGCAGCGAATCAAAAATGGTCGGCCGTCCCTCGGTGTCCTCGCGGGTGGTGACCTCGCCTTCGGGCTTGTTGTAGATCAGCACGCTGGACGGTTCGGTCAGCGCGGTGGCAACGAAGGTCTTGCCGTCGATCTCGATGCGGTCGCCACTGGCCACCGACTGGCCGGTGCGGGCAACCTCGCCGTTGACCTTCACCAAGCCCTGGGCGATGCGCTCCTCGAGCGCGCGGCGGGAGCCGAGCCCGGCCTGCGCCAGCACCTTGTGCAGCCGCTCCTCGATGCGCGGCGCCGAAGCCTCGGCGGACTTGCTGCGCAGCGAGAGCAGCTTCTTGTTGGGGGTATCACTCATGTTTCAGCTCCGGCTCGGCGGTGTCGCCGGCCTCTTCGTGGTCGTGGGCGGCGCCGTGCGCCGGGGTGTCCTGTTCGACGTCGGGGTCGTGCGACGCGTCGTCGCCGGCATCGGCGTCGTCGGCGTCCTTGTCGTTCGCGGCGTCACGCGCATCGGCATCGGCATCCGCACCGGCGATGGCCGCGGCGGCCACGCCCGGCGCCTGGTCGAAGGGCAGCTGCGGTTCCAGCTCCGGGATGTCCTTGAGTTCGGACAGGGGCGGCAGCTGGTCGAGCGACTTCAGGCCGAAATAGTCGAGGAAGGCACGGGTGGTGCCGAACAGTTCCGGCCGGCCCGGAACGTCGCGGTGGCCGATCACGCGGATCCACTCGCGTTCCTCGAGCATCTTGATGGTGTTGGAGTTCACCGACACGCCGCGGATCTGCTCGATCTCGCCGCGGGTGATCGGCTGGCGGTAGGCGATCAGCGCCAGCGTTTCCAGTGTCGCGCGGGTGTACTTGGTCTGGCGCTCGGTCCACAGCCGCGCGACCCAGGCGTGCACGTCGGCCTTGACCTGGTAGCGGAAGCCGGAGGCAACCTCCACCAGTTCGACGCCGCGGTCGCCGTCCTGCGCGCGCAACTCGGCCATGGCCTGTTCGAGGGCGCCGGGCGCGGGTTGCGCATCCTCGGGGAAGAGCGCGGCCAGTTGCGCCAGCGTCAACGGTTGCGGCGAGGCCAGCAGTGCGGCCTCCACGATGCGGCGCATCAGGTCGGAAGAGTTGTCTTGGGTCATGGGCGGTTCTGCGGGGGCGATCAGGCGTCGTCGCCGTCGGCGGTGGGCTCGGGGAGGTCGCGCAGCCGCGCCTCCGGGTCGTTGGCGGCGTCGGCATCCGAGGCCGCCAGGGATTTGACGTAGATCGGGGCGGGCCAGGCTTTCGGCGCGTCGCCGCCGCGCGGCAGGTGCGAGGGCTCGGGCGCGCCGCCTTCCTCCTGAACGATCTGCAGCAACTGTTCCTTGGCCAGCTCGAGGATGGACAGGAAGGTCACCACCACGCCGATGCGGCCTTCCTCGGGGTTGAACAGGTTCTGGAACAGGTGGAACTGGCCGTCGGCGAGCCGGCCCAGCACCTCGCCCATGCGCTGGCGCACCGACAGCGCCTCGCGCACGATCGCGTGGTGGCTGAACATGTCGGCGCGCTTGAGCACGTCGCGCAGGGCCAGCAGCATCTCGCGCAGGTCCACCGGCGGCGGCACCTTCACCGTCGCGCGGTCCGGCACGAAGGCCGAGGCCAGGCTGGTGTCGCGTTCCAGCCGGGGCAGGGCGTCGACGTCCTCCGCGGCCTTCTTGAAGCGCTCGTACTCCTGCAGGCGGCGCACGAGCTCGGCGCGCGGGTCGCCTTCCTCGCCGCCCTCGATCTCGGCGCGCGGGAGCAGCATGCGCGACTTGATCTCGGCCAGGATCGCGGCCATCACCAGGTA
>CBININ010000126.1:0-6726 GCA_966250755.1 uncultured Gammaproteobacteria bacterium
TGTGCTCGGGCGGCAGGTAGCCGCTGACGAAGGCTGCGCGGCGCGCGCCGGGGCAGCCTTCCTCGGTGGTGGCGTAGTCGGACGCATCCAGCCACGCCCACTCGATGCCGTTGCCGGGCACGCGCAGGGTCTCGCCCGGCAACTTGGCAAACAGTCCCGACCACACCTTCATCGCGCCGGTCGCGCCGTACAGGCCGGTGGGCTGGTTCTGGTCGTTGCCCACCCACACCACCGCGAGGCGGTCGCCGGTGTAGCCGGCAAACCAGCTGTCGCGGCTGTCGTTGCTGGTGCCGGTCTTGCCCGCCGGCTGCAGCGGGCCCAGGCCGTCCGACAGCAAGGGTCGCGCGGTGCCGCTGGTCACCGCGCCCTGCAGCGCCAGCGTCACCAGACGCGCGGCAATCGCATCGCCTTCCTGTGCGGGCTCGGACTTGGTGTCGTAGCGCTTGAGCGGCTTGCCGTCGGGATCGAGCACGCCGCGCACCGCACGCAGCGGCTGGATGCGGCCGCCGGAGGCGAGGAACTGGTACATCTGCGCCATCGAGAACACCGACAGGTCGACCGAGCCCAGGATCAGCGAGGGATTGGGCCGCGCCTTGACGCCGCCGAGCGCCGTCAGCAGTTCGGCGAGCCGGTCCGGGCCCACTTCCATGCCCACGCGCACCGTGGCCTGATTGTAGGAGCGCGCCAGCGCCGCGCCCATCGTCACCGTGCCGTGCGACTTGCCGTCGGAATTCTTCGGCCGCCAGGGCTTGCCGTTGGACTGCGTGACTTCCACCGGCGTGTCCTGCACCCAGCTCGCCAGCGAGTAGCGGTCTGGCTGCGCCAGCGCCAGCAGGTAGACGAAGGGCTTGAGCAGCGACCCCACCGGACGCTGCGCCTCGAGCGCGCGGTTGAAGCCGGGCTCGTCGGAGCGGCGGTTGCCGACCACGGCCAGCACCTCGCCGGTGTTGGCGTCGGTGACGACCATGCCGGCCTGCAAGGCGGGGCCCTGCTTGCGCTCGACCTTCGGCAGCGTGGCCTTCACCGAACGCTCGCCCAGCGTCTGCACCGACGGCGCGAGCGTGCTGAGCACGGTGAGGCCCGCGCCCTTCAGCGCGTCGGCGGGATAGTCGCGGGCCAGTTGCTTACGCACCAGGTCGAGGAAGGCCGGCGCGCGGTTGCGCGCGACGCCCGGCTTGGCCGAGATGCCCAGCGGCGCCATCTTCGCCCGCTTCGCTTCCTCGGGCGTGATCAGGCCAGTCTCGACGAAGACATCGAGCACCACCGCCCGCCGATGCAGGCCGCGCTCGGGATACTTGCGCGGGTCCCAATAGCTGGGGCCCTGGATCAGGCCGATCAGCAGGGCGATGTCTTCCGTACGCAAGGTGGACAGGTCGCGCCCGAACCAGAAGTCCGCGCCGGCGGCCACGCCGTGGATGCTCTGCTTGCCCTGCTGGCCGAGATAGACCTGGTTGAGGTAGCTCTCCAGGATCCGCGCCTTGTCGAAGCGCGCCTCGATGATCAACGCATACAGCGCCTCGCGGATCTTGCGCGAGACCGTCTTGGTGTTGCTCAGGAACAGGCCGCGCACCATCTGCTGGGTCAGGGTGCTGGCGCCCTGCTCGAAGCCGGCCTCGCGCATGTTCACCCAGATCGCGCGCATCACGCCCCAGGGATCGATGCCGTGGTGGTTCTTGAAATTGCGGTCCTCGACCGCCTGCAGGCCGGTGATCAGCAACTCCGGCACTTCCTTCATGCGCACCAGCCGGCGCTCTTCCTCGCCGGTGCCGTACAGGGTGGCGATCCGGGCCGGGTCGATGCGCGCCGAAGCCAGGCTCTTGCGGCTGCGGGCGTCGCGCACCTGCAGCACGCGGCCGCCCCCGAGCATCACGTCCAGGCGCTGGGCGCGCACCGGCCCGTCGAGATCGGTGAAGTCGCGGGTGCCGATGCGGAAGCGGTTGCCGGTGCGGCCGTAGGTGCCCGGCAGTTGGCCCTGGCCGTCGTTGCGGTAGGTGGCGGCCGCGAGTTCGAGCTCCAGCGTGGCGGCGTCCATGTGCACACCCGGCTTGAGCAGCAGCGGCCGGGCGTACACGCGCGTGGGCACCTGCCACTGCAGCTGGGCGAATTCGGTGCGCACCTGCTTGTCGAGGTACCAGACGAAGGGCACGCCGCCGCCAAGGAACACGCCGGCGCCGACCAGCAGGGCGCGCAGCAGCCAGTGCCGCCAGGCCGGGACCGGGCGGGCATCGTCGTGGTCGTCGGGGACAGCCGATTTCTTGCTCAACGATTTTTGACCGGGGACAGGAGATAATCGCGGTTGCGGCAGTCTAGCAGGCGCCGGACAGGACTTCGGACCCCGACGATGAATGCCACCCCCTCCCCTCCACCGCCCGGCGCACCGTCGACCACGCCGGATGCACAGGCGCCGCGCGGCTGGTTCGGCCGGCAGCGCGTGCTGCTGGCGTGGCGCGCGGGAGAGGCGCTGGGACTGGCGCGGCGCGGCTGGGCAAGCCTGGGCAATCGCGGGTTGCTCACCACCTTGCGGCTGGTGCGGCAACGCCTGTTCCCGCCGCGCCGCCAGCCTTTCGCGCTGGTCCTTCCGTCCGGTCCGGTGGACGTGCCGGCCTTGCGCCTGCCGCGCGCCGAGTCGCCCCGCGCGAGCATCGTCGTGCCCGTGCACGGCAAGCTCGACCTGACGCTGGCTTGCCTGCGCGCGCTGGCCGCGAGCGGCGATGCCGCGCCCTTCGAGGTGATCGTGGTCGACGATGCGTCCACCGACTCGACGCCGCAGGTGCTTCCGGACATTCCCGGCCTGCGCTACAAGCGCCATGCCGCCAACGTCGGATTCATCGGCGCGTGCAATGCCGGCGCGGCGATGGCCCGCGGGGAGTTCCTGGTTTTCCTCAACAACGACACGCTGGTGCAGCCGCGCTGGCTCGACGCCCTGCTCGCCACCTTCACCCTGTTCCCCGACACCGGCCTGGCGGGCAGCAAGCTGGTGTATCCCGACGGCCGGCTGCAGGAAGCCGGCGGGCTCGTCTACCGCTCAGGGCGCGCGGCCAACTACGGGCGCTTCGGCGATCCGACCGATCCGCGCTACAACTACGTGCGCGAAACCGACTATTGCTCGGGCGCCGCGCTGGCGATCCCGGCCGCGCTGTTCCGTGAGCTCGGCGGCTTCGACCGCCACTACATGCCGGCCTACTACGAAGACACCGACCTGGGCATGCGCGTGCGCGAGGCCGGCTGGAAAGTGCGCTACCAGCCGGCGTCGGTGGTGGTGCACCTGGAAGGCGCCAGTGCCGGCACCGACCCGCGCAAGGGCATGAAGGCCTGGCAGCCGGTGAACGAGGCGCGCTTCCGCGAACGCTGGGCCGCGCGCCTGCCCTTGCAGGCGCCGGATCCCGACCTGCGCGACGCCGACGGCGCCGCCGCGGACGAGGCGGCGCGGGGCGCACGGCCGCGCGTGCTGGTGGTGGATGCGTACACGCCGACGCCCGACCGCGACTCCGGCTCGCTGCGGATGGCCGAGCTGCTCAGCCTGCTGGTGGAGGAAGGTTGCGCGGTGAGCTTCCTCAGCCAGGGCCTCGGCCACGATGGTCCCTACACCCAGGCGCTGCAGCACCTGGGCGTCGAATGCTGGTGGCAGCCGTGGATCGGCGACCTGCCGCGCTGGCTGCGCCGCCACGGCGCGCAGTTCGATGCCATCGTGGTGTCGCGCCACTACGTGCTTTCGCCCCTGCTGCCGATGCTGCGCGAGCTGGCGCCGCGCGCGCGCATCGTCTTCGACACGGTGGACCTGCATTTCCTGCGCGAGCAGCGCGAAGCCGAACAACTCGGCGCCGCCGCGGCCAGCGCAGCCCGGCAAACTCGCCGCTCAGAGCTGGGGCTGGTGCGCGCGGTGGACGAAACCTGGGTGGTGAGCCCGGTGGAAGAGGCCTTGCTGGCCGAACTCGTTCCCGGCGCGAAGGTGGCGGTGGTGTCCAACATCCATCGCGTGGAGCCGGTGACGCCGGGGTTCGCCGGGCGTGCCGACCTGGTGTTCGTCGGGGGCTTCCGCCATCCGCCCAACGTCGACGCGGTGCTGTGGCTGGGGCGCGAGATCCTGCCGCGCCTGCGCGATCGCCTGCCGGAGGTGCGCGTGCACGTGGTCGGCGCCGATGCGCCGCCCGAGGTGCAGGCGCTGGCCGGCGAGCCCGGCCTGGTGGTGCACGGGCACGTGCCGGACCTTGAGGCTCTGCTCGATCGCAGCCGGATCGCGCTGGCGCCGTTGCGCTTCGGCGCGGGCATCAAGGGCAAGGTCAACCAGGCGCTGGCGCGTGGCCTGCCGGTGGTGGCCACCGCCTGCGCCGTCGAAGGCATGGCGCTGGAGAATGGCCACGACGTGCTCGTCGCCGACTCGGCGGAGGATTTCGCCGACGCCGTCGTGCGCCTGTACGGCGACGAGGCCTTGTGGAACACGCTGCGCGCCGGTGGCTATGCCAACACCGCTGCGCATTTCTCCGCCGATGCGGCGCGGCGCGCGCTGCGCGGGTTCCTGGCGGAACTGCGGGCGCGCGCGGCGCGCGGCTGAGCGGGCACGGCCCGCTGACGGAGTGCGCCAAGGACTCAGCGCGAAGGCGACTGCCCGCGCGCCGTGCGCAACCTTGCCTGCGTGGCGTCCAGCAAGGGATGCGCGGGCTGCCAACGCCGGACGTTGCCCAGCGCCCGCTCGGCCTCGCCCCAGTCGCCGGCGCCGATGCGTTCCTGCGCGTACGCCAGCCAGCGTTCGGCCAGTGCGCCGCGCGCGGCCTCGGTGCCGGCCGCGGCGTCCTGCAGCATGCGCGCCTCCAGGCAGGCCTGCGCGCGCCCGAGGCGGTTCTCGGCCAGTGACTGCTCGAAGCAGCGGCGCGCGCCGGTGTCGAACTCGCGCTCCAGTCGTGCCAGTTCCTTCGAGCGCGGATCGATCGCCGCAGCCACCCGCAGCCGATCCCAGGCGCTGGCGCCCGGCGGCGTGATGTAGTCGCCGCGGGCGATGGCCTGCTCGGCCTCGGCCAGCAGCGCGGGCAGGCGCTTGCGCTCGCGCGCGCTGCCCGGCGCCAGCCGCGCGCGCGCCTGCCGCGAACGCGCGAGGTTGCCCTCGGCGATGCGCACCTGTGGCGCCTGCGGACTCCAGGCCCGGGCCTGGTCCAGCGATGCCTGCGCCCGCGCGAACTGGAAATCCGCCGCCTGCCGTTGGGCGCGCAGGGCCATGCTCGTAGCCACCCGCAACAGTCCCTCGCTGGCGCCGGGCTGCTCGGGATCCTGCGCGAGCAGCGCCTGGTAGCGGCGCGCGGCGCGCTCGAGCCGGCCGCGGCGCTCGTCGGCGGCCGCACGTGCGAACTCCTCGGCCGCGCGCGCCTGCTGCCGGGCGACGGCCTCGCCCAGCGCGGCGCGCGCCGGCGGCAGGTCGAGGTGGCCAGGATCGGCGGCGATCACGCCATCGATCAACGCGCGCCCTTCGGCGATGCGACCGGCCGCCAGCGCCGCCTGCGCGCGCTGCAATCGCGCGGCCAGCAGGCGGTCGCGGCCGTCCAGCGCGACCGGGTTGTCGGCGTCCAGCGAAAGCACCTGCGCATACAGCGCCAGCGCCTCGTCCTGCGGCGTGCCGGCGGCGCTGGCGCGCGCCAGCAGCGCAGGCAAGTCCATGCCCGCCTCGCGCAGCTCGCGCAGGCGCAGTTGCAGGGGCTGCAGCTGCACCTGCGGCGCCGACAGCGCCTGGGCAAGCGTGAGCTGCGCCTCGGCCTCGCGCAGGCGGCGCGAAGCCAACGCCTGCTGGGCCCGCGCGATTGCCGACTCGCGCACCGCCAGCAGGCCGGCGCGGGCCTGCATCTGGTCGGGGTCCACCGCCAGCACCGATTCATAGAGCTCGCGCGCGCCGCTGCCGTCGGCAGCGCTGAGCTTGCCCGCCTTCAGCGCTGCGTTCGCGCGCTCCAGACGGCTATTCATGCGCGGGTCCGGTACCAGCCGGTCGCTGAGCCAGGCCCGGGCCCACACCAGCACCGACACCAGCACGATCGCGCCCGCGACCAGCAGCAGCCAGCGGCTGCGCCGGTCAGCCCAGGCGACGCGCATCCTGCACCCCCGGCACCGTGTCCAGGCGTGCCAGCAATTGGCTCAACTGGCTGAAGTCGTTGACCCGCACGCGCAGGCGGATGTCGGCCATGCCGCGCGCCTCGTCCACCCGCGAGCCGATCTCCAGGATGCCGGCGTCGGACTGCGCGATCACGTTGGTCAGGTCCTTGAGCAGGGACTTGCGGTCGTAGGCGCGGATCTGGATGCCGGCCTCGTAGCGGGTATTGGCGCCCTGCCCCCAGTTCACCGGCAGGGCGCGCTCGGGATGCGTGGCGAGCAGGCGCTGCACCGAGCCGCAGTTGCGCCGGTGGATGCTCACGCCGCGGCCGCGGGTCAGGTACCCGATGATGGCGTCGCCGGGCATCGGCTCGCAGCAGCGCGCCAATTGCGAGAGCAGGTTGCCCACGCCCTCGACGGTGACGCGGCTGCCGCGGGCGTCGGTCTTCTCGCGCGCCAGCGCGCGGGTCAGCGGTTCGGTGCGCGGCGGCGCCTGCGCCTGCAGCTGCGCCTGCGCGTGGTCGTGCAGCGCGCGGCTCACCTGCGAGGGGCCGATGTCGCCCAGCGCGAGCGCCACCTGCAGTTCCTCGACATTTTCGAGCCGGAACTTCTCCAGCACCGGCGCCAGGTCCGCCTGCATCATCGCGACGCGGCGCA
>CBININ010000127.1:0-6712 GCA_966250755.1 uncultured Gammaproteobacteria bacterium
CTGGCTGGCCAGCTACCTGGTGCGCCACCGCGACGCCATCGGCGACAGCTGGAAGACCATGATCAAGCCGCTGGTGGTGGCGGGCGCACTGGTCGGCCTGCTGCTGATCCAGCCCGACTTCGGCTCGGCCTCGCTGCTGCTGGCGGTGACCGGCGGCATGGTCTGGCTGGGCGGGGCGCGCATCCGCAACCTGGCCATTCCGGCGCTGCTGGGCCTGGCGGCGATGAGCTTCATCGTGTTGCTCGAGCCCTACCGCGTGCGGCGCCTGACCAGCTTCAGCAATCCCTGGGCCGATGCGCTGGACAGCGGCTATCAACTCGTACAAGCGCTGATCGCGATCGGCCGCGGCGACATGACCGGCGTGGGCCTGGGCGGCAGCATCCTCAAGCTCGACTACCTGCCCGAGGCGCACACCGACTTCATCTTCGCGGTGACGGCGGAGGAATTGGGCTTCCTGGGCGTCTGCGCGGTGATCACGCTGTTCGCGTTGTTCACGTGGCGGGCGTTGCGAATCGGCATGCGCAGCATGGAGCTGCGCCTGCCCTTCAACGGCTACTGCGCCTTCGGCGTGGGCCTGTGGATCAGCCTGCAGGCCTTCGTGTCCATGGGCGTGAACATGGGCATCCTGCCGACCAAGGGCCTGACCCTGCCGCTGATCTCCTCCGGCGGCTCGAGCGTGCTGATGACCTGCGCGGCGGTCGGCCTGCTGCTGCGCGTGAGCCGCGAGCTCGACCGCGCCGAGCGTCGCCATGCCGCCCGCCTGCGCGGCGACGCGCCGGCGGGGCGCGTCGAACCGGGGATGGATGCCGAGCCGCTGGCCTCGGGCCCGCGCCCGATGCCGATCACCGCGACGATGGCCGCGGGTCGCGGCGGCCGTGCACGCGTCGAGCCGCGCATCGACCCGCGTTTCGGAGCCAACCGATGACCGCGCCGGTGATGATCCTCGCCGGCGGCACCGGGGGCCACATTTTCCCGGGCCTGGCGGTGGCGCGCGCGCTGCGCGAACGCCAGGTGCCGGTGCTGTGGCTGGGCGCCGCCAACGGCATGGAGACGCGGCTGGTGCCGCTCGACGGCTTCGAGATCCGCACCATCGACGTGCGCGGCCTGCGCGGCAAGGGGCTGAAGTCCACGCTGCTGGCGCCCTTCGTGGTGCTGCGTTCGCTGTGGCAGGCGATCGGCGCGGTGCGTCGCGCGCAGCCGAGCGCGCTGGTGAGCTTTGGCGGTTTCGCCGCCGGCCCGGGCGGCCTCGCGGCCTGGCTGCTGCGCCGCCCGCTGATCGTGCACGAACAGAACCGCGCGCCGGGGCTCACCAACCGGGTGCTCTCGCGGCTCGCACGCCGCGTGCTGTGCGGTTTCCCGGACAGCTTCCCCGGCGTGGCCAACGAAACGGTCGGCAACCCCGTGCGTCCCGAGATCGCCGCCCTGCCGCCGCCCGCCGAACGCTTCGCCGGTCGCGAGGGCGCCGTCCGCCTGCTGGTGCTGGGCGGCAGCCAGGGTGCGCGCGCCCTCAACAGCACGATCCCGAAGGTGATCGCCTCGCTGCAGGAACGTTTCGAGATCCGCCACCAGTGCGGCGAGAAGATGCTCGCGGACGCGCGCGCCGCCTATGCCGAGGCTGGCGTCGAAGCCAGCGTCGAGGCCTTCATCACCGACATGGCCGCCGCCTACGGCTGGGCCGACCTGGTGATCGGCCGCGCCGGCGCGCTGACCATCGCCGAACTCTGCGCCGCCGGCGTCGGCTCCATCCTCGTGCCCTTCCCGGGCGCGGTGGACGACCACCAGGCGCGCAACGCCGAGTTCCTGGCCGAGCGCGGCGGCGGCGTGTGGATGCGCCAGGACGCGCAACTCGAGGCCGGCCTGCGCACCCAGCTGCAACTGCTCGCCGGCGACCGCAAGCGCCTGCTCGACCTGGCCGGGAAGGCCCGCGCGGCGTCCTTTCCCCAGGCGGCCGCGCGCGTCGCCGACATCGTCCTCGAGGAGGCCCGCGCATGATGCAGCGTCGCTTGATGGGTAGCGGCGACCTGGCCCGCGCCTTCCCGCGCGTGCATTTCGTCGGCATCGGCGGCGCCGGCATGAGCGGCATCGCCGAGGTGCTGGTGACGCTGGGCTACCAGGTCTCCGGTTCCGACCAGGCCGACTCGCCGGTCACGCGGCGGCTGGCGAACATGGGCGCCAAGGTCCAGCGCGGCCACGCGGCGGAGAACATCAGCGGCGCCGACGTGGTGGTGATCTCCAGCGCGATCAAGGCCGGCAATCCCGAGCTCGACGCCGCGCATGCGCAGCGCATCCCGGTGGTGCCGCGCGCGGAGATGCTGGCCGAGCTGATGCGCCTCAAGCGCGGCATCGCCATCGCCGGCACCCACGGCAAGACCACCACCACCTCGCTCACCGCCAGCGTGCTGGCCGAGGGTGGGCTGGATCCGACCTTCGTGATCGGCGGCCAGCTGCTGTCGGCCGGTGCCAACGCGAAGCTCGGCACCGGGCAGTGGCTGGTCGGCGAGGCCGACGAGAGCGACGGCAGCTTCCTGCGCCTGAATCCGCTGATCGCCGTCATCACGAACATTGATGCGGATCATCTCGAGAACTACGGCGGCGACTTCAGCCGCGTGAAGCGCGCCTTCGACGAGTTCCTGCACCGGCTGCCCTTCTACGGCCTGGCCGTGCTGTGCATGGATGACCCCGAAGTCGCGAAGCTGGCGGGCGCCATTCCGCGCCACGTCATGTGCTACGGCTTCGGCGACAACGCCGACGTGCGCGCCACCGACGTGGTGCAGGACGGCGGCGCGATGCGCTTCACCTTGCACCTGCCGGACGAAGTGCCGCTGCCGGTGCGCCTGAATCTGCCGGGCCGGCACAACGTTCTCAACTCCCTGGCGGCCGCCGCGATCGGCTGGCAGCTGGGCGTGGGCTCCGCGGCGATCGGCCGAGCACTGGAGAAATTCCAGGGCATCGGGCGTCGCTTCAACCTCAAGGGCGAGATCGATTTCGGCAAGGGCAGGGCGCTGGTGGTGGACGACTACGGCCACCATCCTCGGGAACTGGAGGCGGTGTTCGCCGCCGCCCGCGGCGGTTGGCCGGAGCGCCGCCTGGTGGTCGCCTTCCAGCCGCACCGCTACAGCCGCACGCGCGACCTGTTCGACGAGTTCGCGGCCGTGCTCTCCAGCGTGGACGCGCTGGTGCTGACCGAGGTCTACGCCGCCGGCGAGGCGCCGGTGGTCGGCGCCGACGGCAAGGCCCTGGCCCGCGCGATCCGCCAGCGCGGCCGCATCGACCCGGTGCTGGTGCCGAGCGCGCAGGACCTGCCCACCCTGCTGCCCGACCTGCTGCGCGACGGCGACCTGCTGCTGGTGATGGGCGCCGGCGACATCGGCCAGGTGGCGACCCAACTGGCCGCGAACGGATTCGGAGGCGCCAACAAATGAAGCCGCAGATGAAGACTACCGATCCCAAGGCCTTCGGCCGCGTCGCCGTGCTGATGGGCGGTACCAGTTCCGAGCGCGAGGTCTCGCTCAACTCGGGTTCCAACGTGCTCGCCGCGCTGCAGGCAAGGGGCGTGGACGCGCAGGCCGTGGACGGCATTCCCGCGCTGGTCGCGGCCCTGACCGGCACCGGCCCGCGTTTCGATCGCGTGTTCAACATCCTCCACGGCAACAAGGGCGGTGGCGAGGACGGCGTGCTGCAGGGCCTGTGCGAGGCGCTCGGCGTTCCCTGCACCGGCTCCGGCGTGCTCGGCACCGCGCTGGCCATGGACAAGATCCGCAGCAAGCAGGTCTGGCTCTCGCTCGGCCTGCCCACGCCCGGCTACATCCGCCTGAAGAAGGGCGACGACGTGCACGCCGCCGCCCACCAGCTCGGCCTGCCGGTGATCGTCAAGCCGAGCTGCGAAGGCTCGAGCGTGGGCGTGAGCCGCGTGTTCAACGATGCCGACCTCGAGGCCGCGGTCGAACTGGCCGCGCGCTATCCCGGCGAACTGCTGATGGAGCAGATGATCGTCGGCCAGGAGCTGACCGTCGGAATCCTGGGTGATACGGCGCTTCCCAGCATCCGCATCGTCCCCGCCGGCGAGTACTACGACTACCACGCCAAGTACGTGGCCGAGGACACCCAGTACCTGTGCCCGGGCCTGGACGGCGAGGCGGAGACCACCATCCGCCGGCTCGCGCTGGATGCCTTCCACGCCATCGGCTGCACCGGCTGGTCGCGGGTGGACGTGATGCGCGACGAGGCGGGTCGCTTCTTCCTGCTGGAGGTAAACACCGCGCCGGGCATGACCTCGCATTCGCTCGTGCCCAAGGCCGCGGCACAGGTGGGCATCGGTTTCGAAGACTTGTGCTGGATGATCCTGGAGACCAGCCTGAAGTGAACGTGCTGCTGCGCATCGCGGCGTGGATCCTCGCGGTCGGCCTGGTGGCCGCCCCGGTGGCGGCCGTGCTCAACGGCTGGGTCGCCGGCTCGCGGTTTCCCATGCGGCATCTCGTCGTGACGGGCGAGTTCCGCCAGGTCAGCGACGCGCGCGTGCGCAGCGTGGTGCTGCCCTATGTGCAGCGTGGCTTCTTCGCGGTGGATCTCGAGACCATGCGCGCCAAGCTGGCAAGCCTGCCCTGGGTGAAGTCGGTGGAAGTGCGCAAGCGCTGGCCCGACCGGCTGGAAGTCGCGCTGGTCGAGTACAAGCCGCTCGCCCGCTGGGGCGAGGACCGCATGCTGTCGGAGAATGGCGAGATCTTCCCGGCGCCGCGCGGGCACGTGTCCAGGATGCCGCTGTTCGTCGGCCCCGACGATCGCGCCGCCGAGCTGATGGCCTTCCACAGCCAGGCCAAGCCGATGTTCCTGACCCTGGGCCTGCAGCTGACCGAAGTGCAGCTCTCGGCGCGCGGCAGCTGGAGCCTGGCGCTGTCGGACGGCACCCGGATCGAGGTCGGCCGCGGCGATCCGCAGCTCAGGCTGGCGCGCTTCGTGCGCATGCTGCCGCGGCTGGAGGCCGCCGATCCGCGCAAGCTCGCGCGCGCCGACCTTCGCTACACCAATGGCTTCGCACTGACCTGGGCCGCGCCCGCGCCGCCCGTTCCCCCCGAACCCGCAGCACAGGCAAGATCATGAATCGAAAGGGCGATAAAGCGCTCATCGTGGGACTCGACATCGGCACCTCCAAGGTGACCGCGCTCGTTGGCGAATACGCTCCGGGCAGCGAGATCGAGGTCATCGGCATCGGCTCGCACGAATCGCGCGGCATGAAGCGCGGCGTGGTGGTGGACATCGAGTCCACCGTGCAGAGCATCCAGCGCGCCATCGAGGAGGCCGAGTTGATGGCCGGCTGCGAGATCCGCAGCGTCTACGCCAGCGTCTCCGGCTCGCACACCCTGTGCCGGAACTCGCCCGGCATCGTGCCGGTGACGGGCGGCGAGGTGACCTACGCCGACCTCGACCGCGTGCTGGAGGCCGCCAAGGCCGTGGCCGTGCCCGCCGACCAGCGCATCCTGCATGCCATCGCGCAGGAATACATCGTCGACAACTCGCAGGAAGGCATCCGCAATCCCGTGGGCATGAGCGCGGTGCGGCTGGAGGTGCGCGCGCACCTGGTCACCTGCGCGGTGAGTGCCGCGCAGAACATCCAGAAGTGCGTGCAGCGCTGCGGCCTGCAGGTGGACGACCTGATCCTGAGCTCGGTCGCCAGCAGCACCGCCGTGCTGACCGCCGACGAGCGCGAGCTCGGCGTGGTGCTGGTGGACATCGGCGCCGGCACCACCGACATCGCCGTTTTCGTGCAAGGAGCAATACGGCATACCGCCTCGTTGCCGATCGCCGGCGACCAGGTCACCAACGACATCGCCCACCTGCTGCGCACCCCGACGCCCGAGGCCGAGCAGATCAAGGTGCGCTACGCCTGCGCGCTGGCGCAATTGGCCACGGCGGAGGAATCCATCCAGGTGCCGAGCGTGGGCGACCGCCCGCCGCGGCGCCTCGCCCGCCAGGCGCTCGCCGAGGCGGTGCAGAACCGTTACGAGGAAATCTTCGAGATGGTGCAGGCCGAACTGCGCCGCTCCGGCTTCGAGGAGCTGGTGCGCGCCGGCATGGTGCTCACCGGCGGTTCCTCGCGCATGGAGGGCGTGGTCGAGCTTGCCGAGGAAATGCTGCACATGCCGGTGCGCGTCGGGATACCCCAACACGTGACCGGATTGGGCGAGGTGGTGGGCAACCCGGTGCATGCCACCGGCGTCGGCCTGCTGCTGTGGGGCAGCCAGCTGGAACACCCGCACCGGCCGCGGATCAACACGGGCAAGGCCGGAACGCTGTTCGCGAAACTGAAGAACTGGTACCGCGGCGAATTCTAAGAAGAAAACACAACCCCCTATTACGGACAATACGAGGACACGGACATGGCACTTTTCGAACTGGTGGAACGACTGGCACCCAATGCCGTCATCAAGGTGATCGGCGTGGGCGGCGGCGGCGGCAACGCCGTGGCGCACATGGTCAACGCCGGCGTGGACGGCGTTGAGTTCATCACCGCCAATACCGACTCGCAGGCGATCAAGCAGTCGGGCGCCAAGATGCAGCTGCAACTCGGCGGCAACGTCACCAAGGGCCTGGGCGCGGGCGCCAATCCCGAGGTCGGCCGCCAGGCCGCGCTGGAGGATCGCGAGCGCATCCTCGAGGCGCTGGACGGCGCCGACATGGTCTTCATCACCGCCGGCATGGGCGGCGGCACCGGCAC
>CBININ010000128.1:0-6711 GCA_966250755.1 uncultured Gammaproteobacteria bacterium
AGACCGCCGCCAAGCCCGTCGCCAAGGCCGCGCCCGCCAAGTCGCCCGTGAAGTCGGCGCCGGTGAAGGCTGCGCCCGCCCCGGCCAAGCCCGCGCCCGCGCCGGTGAAGGCGGCCGCGGCCGCCGCCAAGCCCGCCACCAAGACCAGCGCCAAGCCCGCCGCGGTGGAAGCGCCCGCCGCCAAGCCCGAGGCCCGGACCCGTGAGCCGGGCGTGCGCGCCGGCTACGTCAAGCCCGCCAAGCCGCGTCCCGACCGCGTCAAGCCCGCGGTGGCGCGCCAGCGCGTGGTGCTGCCGCCCGGCTACAAGCCGAGCGCCAACGAGGAGTACATGGGTCCCTACCAGCTCGAGTATTTCCGCCAGCGTCTGCTGAACTGGAAGGCCGACCTGATCGAGGAATCCAAGCAGACCATCGAGAACCTCAAGGAAGAGGTGCGCGACGTCGGCGACGAGGCCGAGCGCGCCACCCGCGAGACGGAGAACTCGCTCGAGCTGCGTACCCGCGACCGTTATCGCAAGCTGATCAACAAGATCGACAGCACGCTCAAGCGCATCGACGATGGCAGCTACGGCTATTGCGTGGACACCGGCGACGAGATCGGCCTGGAGCGGATGGAAGCCCGCCTCACCGCCGAGCGCACGCTCGACGCGCAGGAGCGCTGGGAGCATTTGCAGAAGCAGATGGGCGACTGACCGGACATCCACGCTTCGGAAAACGAAAAGCCCCGCGAACGCGGGGCTTTTTTTCGGGCCGATTCGCGGGCACTCACCACAGCGCGTCGCGCAGCTTGTACCAGGCCATCGCGGCGACCAGGATCGGCGTGCGCAGCAGGCGGCCGCCGGGGAAGGGGTGGTGCGGGATCTTCGCGAAGGCGTCGAGCCGCCCGGCCTGACCGCGGATCGCCTCGGCAATGACCCGACCCGCGAGCCCCGTTGCGGCGATGCCATGCCCCGAGAACCCCTGCGCGAAGTACACGTTGTCGCCGAGCCGGCCCCAGTGCGGCGCGCGATTCATGCTGATGTCCACGTAGCCGCCCCAGGCCAGCTCGATGGGCACGTCGCGCAGCTGCGGGAAGACGCGGCGCATGCGGCGCTCGAGCGTGCCGCGCAGGTTGGGCGGCGGCAGGGTCGAGTAGCTGGCGCGGCCGCCGAACAGCAGGCGGTGGTCGCGGCTCAGGCGGAAGTAGTCGAGCGCCCAGTTCACGTCGGCCACCGCCATCCCGTTGCCGATCAGCGCCTTCGCGCGCTCCTCGCCCAGCGGCGGGGTGGCGCCGATGTAGGTGCCGACCGGCATCACCCGCGATTCCAGCTCCGGCGCCACGCCGTGCACGTAGGCGTTGCCGGCGAGCACCGCGAAATCGCAGGCGACCTCGCCCTGCGCCGTGCGCAGCACGGGCTCCGCGCCGCGCGCCAGCTGCGTCACCGGCGAGGCCTCGAAGATGCGCACGCCGCGCGACATGGCCGCCCGCGCCAGGCCCAGCGTGTACTTCAGGGGATTGAGGTGGCCGCTGCGCGGATCGAACAGGGCGCCGAGGTAGCGCTCGGTGGCCAGCACCTCGCGCAGCTGCTCGCGATCCCACCAGGGCAGCGAATAGCCGTAGTGCTGCGCCAGGTCGGTCTGCCAGGCCTTCAGCTCCTCCACCTGCCGCGGCTTGATGGGCACGTGGGCATGGCCGTCGCGCCAGTCGCAGTCGATGCCGAAGCGCTCGCGGCGCTCGCGGATCATCGCCACGCCTTCCAGCGACCAGTCGAACAGGCGACGCGATTCCTCGAGGCCGACCAGCGCCGCGATCTTCGACTGGTCGCAGCCGAAGCCGAAGATCGCCTGGCCGCCGCTGCGGCCCGATGCGCCCCAGGCGACGCGTTTGCCCTCCAGCACGACGACGTCGAGCCCGGCTTCCGCCAGCTCGAGCGCGGCCGACAATCCGGTGAGCCCGGCGCCGAGCACGCACACATCCGCGCGCAGCACGCCTTCCAGCCGCGGCTGCGGCGGCAACTCCAGCGTGGTCGCGGCGTAGGCGGTGGCCGGCAGCGCGATGCCTGCCGACGGCGTCAGCGTCGGCATGTCAGACCTGGCGCAGGTACCAGTCGTATTCCAGGGTGGTGACCTGGGTGTTGAAACAGCGCATCTCCTTGAGCTTCTGCTGCCCGTAGATGTGCTGGAACTTCGCGCCGAAAGCCGCGCGCACGAAGTCGCTGGCCATGAAGTCCTCGATGGTGTCGCGCCAGAACAGGGTGCGCTGTTCGGTCTGCTCGTAGGCGTTGCCGACGATCGCGGGGCCCGGGTCGCCCTTTTCCTTCAGGCCGCGCAGGATGCCGGCCAGCACCGCGGCGGTGACCAGGTAGGGGTTGGCGTCGGCGCCGGCGATGCGGTGCTCGATGCGGGTGTTGGCAGGGTCCGAATGCGGGATGCGCATGGCCACCGTGCGGTTGTTGAAGCCCCAGCAGTCGTTGAGCGGCACGAAGGCATTGAGCACGAAGCGCCGGTAGCTGTTGGCATGCGGGGCGAACAGCAGCATGCAGTCGCGCGAGGCCGCCTGCAGGCCCGCCACCGCGTGCCTGAGCGTGTCCGATGGAGAGTCCTGGGTGCAGGCCAGGACGTTGTTGCCGTCCTTGTCGAGCACGCTGACGTGGATGTGCATGCCGCTGCCGGCCTGGTCCACGAAGGGCTTGGCCATGAAGCTGGCCAGCAGGCCCTGCTGCCCGGCGATCGCCTTGATCGCGCGCTTGAGGTACATCGCGTCGTCGCATGCGAGCAAGGCGTCGTCGCGGTGCTTGAGGTTGATCTCGAACTGGCCGGGCGCGTATTCGGCCACGGCGGTGTCGGCGGGGATCTGCTGGGCGCGGCAGGCATCGGCCACCGCGTCGGTGAAGCCCTGGTAATCGTCCAGGTCCTGCATGTAATAGACCTGGGTGGTCCGGTTGCGCTCGCCGGTGGCCGGATTCACCGAAGTCTGCGGCCGGCCGTCCTCGCCCAGTTCGGCGTCGAGCAGGTAGAACTCCAGTTCCACCGCCACCACCGGTCGCAGGCCGAGCGCGTCGAAGCCGGCGAGCACGCGCTTGAGCACTTCGCGCGGATTGGCCTCGAACATGCCGCCCTGCGCATCCTCCATGCCCAGCAGCACCTGCGCCATCGGCTTGTCCTGCCAGGGGATCACGCGCAGCGTGCCCGGCACCGGGCGACAGATGCGGTCCTCGTCGCCGATGTCGTAGCCCAGGCCCGTTTCCTCGACGGTGTTGCCGGTGATGTCGGTGGCGATCAGCGACATCGGCAGGCAAACGCCATTCGCGTAGACCTTCTCCAGCGCGTCGCGGGTAATGCGCTTGCCGCGCAGCAGGCCGTTCATGTCGGGCAGCAACAGGTCCACCAGCTCGCAGCCGGGGATCTGCTGCAGCTCGGCGGCGTCCTCCTCGGGCAGGCCGAAGCGGCTCGGATGGAGGGGGCTCGGGTTCTTGGTCATTCCGGTCTCCGGCGCGTCCGGCGCGTGGGATGCGGGCGGGCCCGCGGCAATGCGGCCGAGTCTAGCAGACGCCTCAACGGGTGTTGAAGATACTCAACGGATGGGGTGGGGGCGTTGATAAAATCAAACGGCAGCGGTAAGGTCGGGGCTTCGTCACGCCCCGGTCCCGTATGCCTCGTACCCCTCTGGTAGGCCTGCCCACGGACAGCAAGCCGATCGGCCTGCACCGCTACCAGGCGGCCGGCGAGAAGTACGTGCGCGCGCTCGTTGACGGGGCCGGTGTTCTGCCGGTGATGATCCCCTCGATGTCGCCGCCCTTGCCCCTGCGCGAGGTGCTGTCGCGACTCGACGGACTGTTCCTCACCGGTTCCTACAGCAACATCGAGCCGCACCATTACTCCGGGCCGGAGAGCTATCCCGGCAACCTCCACGACCCCGAGCGTGACGCCACCAGCCTGCCGCTGGTGCAGCTGGCGATCGAACTGCGCCTGCCGGTGCTGGCGGTGTGCCGCGGCCTGCAGGAAGTGAATGTCGCGCTCGGCGGCACCCTGCATCCGAAGGTGCACGAGACCGGCATGCACGAGGACCATCGCGAGGACACCTCCGATCCGCTCGACGTGCAGTACGGGCCGAAGCATCCGGTGCACCTGCAGGGCCTGCTGGCGAGGATCGCCGGGGCCGACAGCGCGATGGTGAACTCGCTGCACGGGCAGGGCATCGACCGGCTCGCGCCCGGACTGCTGGTGGAAGCCACGGCACCCGACGGCCTGGTGGAGGGCGTGCGCCTGGATTCCAGCGACACCTTCCTGCTCGCGGTGCAATGGCACCCGGAGTGGAAGGTGCGGGAAAACCCGTTCTACCTAGGCACATTCGAAGCGTTCGCGGCGGCCTGCCGCGCGCGCGCGGCGACAAGGGACTGACGCATGGCCACCCGGCGCAAGACGGCGAAACGCACACCGGCCAAGGGCCTCTCGACCACCACGCCGGCGAAGTCGCACGCCGCGGGCGCCGGCGCGAAGGCCCGCTCCCGCCGCGACGCGCCATTGGCGCCGCCACCGGTCGAGACCGAAGGCAGCCCGCTGCTGCGCTGGCTCAAGGAACGCCGCATCACCGAGGTCGAGTGCCTGGTGCCGGACATGACCGGCAACGCCCGCGGCAAGATCATCCCGGCGGCGAAGTTCTCGCACGACTACGGCACGCGGCTGCCCGAGGGCATCTTCGCCACCACCGTCACCGGCGACTACCCGGACAACTACTACGAGCTGGTCTCGCCCTCGGATTCGGACATGTTCCTGCGCCCCGACCCGGCGACGGTGCGGATGGTGCCCTGGGCCTCGGACCCGACCGCGCAGGTGATCCACGACTGCTACACGCGTGACGGGAGGCCACACGAACTCGCGCCGCGCAACGTGCTGCGCCGCGTGCTGGCGTTGTACGGGGAACTCGGGCTGTCGCCAGTGGTGGCGCCGGAACTCGAATTCTTCCTCGTGCAGAAGAACACCGACCCCGACTTCCCGCTGCAGCCGCCCGCGGGCCGCTCGGGCCGGCCGGAAACCGCGCGCCAGAGCTATTCGATCGACGCGGTCAACGAGTTCGACCCGATCCTGGACCTGATGTACGACTACGCCGAATCGATGGAGCTCGACGTGGACACGCTGATCCACGAGTCGGGCGCGGCGCAGCTGGAGGTGAACTTCCAGCATGCGGACGCGATGTCGCGCGCCGACCAGGTCTTCCTGTTCAAGCGCACCATGCGCGAGGCGGCGCTGCGCCACGGTGTGTACGCGACCTTCCTCGCCAAGCCGATGGAGAACGAGCCGGGCAGCTCGATGCACATCCACCAGAGCATGCTCGACGGCGAGGGCCGCAATGTCTTCGCCGGCCGCCAGGGCGGGCACAGCAAGGTGTTCCGCCATTACCTGGCGGGCCTGCAGAAGTTCGTGCCGATGGCGATGCCCTTCTTCGCGCCGAACGTGAACTCCTACCGGCGACTGGCGCTGGGCGAGGTCGCGCCGATCAACGTGCAGTGGGGCTACGACAACCGCACCTGCGGCCTGCGCGTGCCGATGGATTCGGCCGAGAACACGCGCGTCGAGAGCCGCTTCGCCGGCTCCGACGCCAATCCCTACCTGGCGATGGCCGCGACCCTGGCCTGCGGCTACCTCGGCATCCGCGAGAAGCTCGAACCCACCGAACCGCTGGCGGGCAGCGCCCAGGACCTGGGCTACGGACTGCCGCGTTCGCTCGAAGCCTCGCTGGAGCTGCTGGCGGCCTGCGCGCCGCTGCAGGACCTGATCGGCCCGCGCTTCGTCGAGGCCTACATCGCGGTCAAGCGCAAGGAATACCAGACCTATTTCCGCGTCATCAGCAGCTGGGAACGCGAGTTCCTGCTGCTGAACGTCTAACCACCGGAGCCGCACCATGACCGCCGTCGATACCCGGGCCCTGCAGCAGCTCGACGCCGCCCACCACCTGCATCCGTTCAACGACAACGCGGCCCTGGCCAAGCGCGGCACGCGCATCCTCACCCGGGGCGAGGGCGTCTACGTCTGGGATTCGGAAGGCAACAAGCTGCTCGACGCCTTCGCCGGCCTGTGGTGCGTGAACCTGGGCTACGGCCGCAAGGAACTGGGCGAGGTCGCGGCCAGGCAGATGACCGAGCTGGCCTATTACAACAGCTTCTTCTCCTGCACGACCGAACCCACGGTGCGCCTCGCCGCGAAGCTCGCCGAGCTCACGCCTGGCGATCTCAACCACGCCTTCTTCACCAACTCCGGGTCGGAGGCCAACGACACCATCCTGCGCATGGTCCGGCATTTCTGGGCCGTGCAGGGCATGCCGAAGAAGAACGTCTTCATCGGCCGCTGGAACGGCTACCACGGCTCGACCGTGGCCGGCGCCAGCCTCGGCGGCATGAAGGGCATGCACGCGATGGGCGGCCTGCCGATCCCCGACATCGTGCACATCAACCAGCCCTACTGGTTCGGCGAGGGCGGCGACATGGACCCGGAGGAATTCGGCCTGCAGCGCGCGCGCGAACTGGAGACGAAGATCCTCGAACTCGGCCCGGACCGCGTCGCCGCCTTCATCGGCGAGCCGATCCAGGGCGCGGCCGGCGTCTTCATCCCGCCGAAGTCCTACTGGCCGGAGATCGAGCGCATCTGCCGCAAGTACGACGTGCTGCTGGTCGCCGACGAGGTCATCTGCGGCTTTGGCCGCACCGGCCACTGGTTCGCCTCCGAGCATTTCGG
>CBININ010000129.1:0-6709 GCA_966250755.1 uncultured Gammaproteobacteria bacterium
CGGCCCCGCAGGAAATCGCCGACCAGCTGCGCCGGCGCCTCGTAGGTAGCGCCGCCGTCCACGTAGGCCTGGCGTTCCAGCCGCCGCTGCAGTTCGATGCCCGCCAGCGGATGCCCGGGATAATCGGTGTCCGGATCGATGCCGACCACGATCGCCGCGTTGGCGTTGCGCTCGTTGCGCGAATACTGGCTCATGCCGTTGGTCACCACGCACTCGGGCTCCGAGGTGGCCGCCACCACCGTGCCGCCCGGGCACATGCAGAAGCTGTAGACGGTGCGGCCATTCTTGCAGTGGTGGACCAGCTTGTAGTCCGCCGCGCCCAGCAAGGGATGCCCCGCGGAAGGCCCGAAGCGCGCCTGGTCGATCACCGACTGCGGATGCTCGATGCGGAAGCCGATCGAGAAGGGTTTCGGCTCGATGAACACGCCCGCGTCGAACAGCATCTGGAACGTGTCGCGCGCGCTGTGGCCGATCGCCATCACGATGTGGCGACTGGCCAGCGTCTCGCCGGAGGCCAGCCGCACGCCGACGGCCCGCCCGTCCTCGATCAGCAACTGCTCGACGCGCTGGCCAAAACGGATTTCGCCCCCGAGTTCGATGATCTCGGCCCGCATCTTCTCCACCATCGCCACCAGCCGGAAGGTGCCGATGTGCGGCTTGCTGACGTACAGGATCTCCTCCGGCGCGCCCGCCTTCGCGAACTCGGTCAGCACCTTGCGGCCGTAATGGAAGCGGTCCTTGATCTGGCTGTAGAGCTTGCCGTCGGAGAAGGTGCCCGCCCCGCCCTCGCCGAACTGCACGTTGCTCTCGGTGTCGAGCGTGTTCCTGCGCCACAGCCCCCAGGTGTCCTGCGTGCGCGTGCGCACATCCTGCCCACGCTCGAGCACGATGGGCTTGAGGCCCATCTGCGCCAGCACCAGCGCGGCGAACAGGCCGCAGGGACCGAAACCGACGATCAGCGGGCGTTGCTGCCCGGTGCCCGGGAACGCGGCGTCGGCCTTGCCCACGAAGCGGTAACCGGTGTCGGGAGCCGGCATCACCGACTTCGAATCGACGAAGCGCGCGAGCACGGCCGGCTCGACGCCCGGCGCGAGCTCCACGTCCACGTTGTAGATCAGCTGGATGGCCGACTTCTTGCGGGCGTCATAGGCGCGGCGGACGACCTGCAAGCCAAGCAAATCGGCGTCCGGCACCGCCAGCGCAGCCAGCACGGCGTCGCGCAGGGCGGCGTCGCCGTGGTCCAGCGGCAGCTTGAGGTCGAGGATCCGCAGGGCCATGGCGTCGCCGGGCGTTCGGGGCAGCCGCAATTCTAGCCGCTGGATGCGCGCGCCGGCCGTGGCGCGCGCCGGTTACTTGCAGGGATCGCCGCCGTGGCTGTCGCGCCCGCAGATGCCTTCCGGCTGCGCGCTGAGCCACTGGTCGAAGGTCTTGCCCTCGCGGAACGCCCAGTGCCATTCCGGCCCACGCAAGGACCGGATGCGGGCGATCGCCTCCGCGCGGCGGCCGCGGTCGAGCAGGTAGCCGGCCGCCAGCCGGACGCTCGCGCCGTCGCCGGTGTCGAGATGCTCCAGCCCCAGGGCCTCGTTCAGACCCGCGCCCTGGCCCTTCAGGTAGGCCCAGCCCAGCGCATATTCGCGGTCGCCGATCATGCCGAAGGTTTCCTTCGGGTTGTTGAGCTTCCTCGCCGTCTCGAGCAGCGCCACGCCCTCCGCGCGGCGGCCGGCGAACGGCGCCTTCGCCTTGCCCTCGGTGTCGACCAGGCGCAGGCCGATCTCGGTCATGATGATCGAATCACTGCCCGCTCGCGCGGTCGAGATCGACTTCTGCAGCCATTGCGCGGCCTTCGCCGCGTCACCCTGCTCGGCGTAACGATTCGTCAGGGCCCACATCGCCGCCAGGTTGCCGCCCGTTGCCGACGCCTCCATCTCGGCATCGAGCCGCGCCTTGCGCTGCGACGACGAGGCCAGCGCGCCGGAAGCCTCCAACTCCTTGCGATGCAGGGCGCCCAGGCGCCGCAGGGTCCCGTAGATGCGCTTGTATCGGTCCACGTTCTGGCCCTCGTCGATCTTGTCGGCGACGAAGTCCAGCACCGTGCGACCGTCGCGCACCGCCACGTCGTTGAGCGGCAGCCCGTAGCGCACGATGATCCGGTCGACGACCCGGTAGCCGTCCATCGTGGGCTGGATCATCGCCTGCATCCAGGACGCGTCGCCCTTGAAGAGGGCGTGGATGCCCGTGCACCCGTTGCGCCCACGCTCCTTCGCAAGCCATGCGGCCGTCTTGCGCTTGATCGTCGCCTCATCGTCGCGGGCGCTGTCGATGCCCGCGGCCTTGATGATGATCGCCTCCATCTTCCAGCCGGTCGGCGCGCTGGCGTCCTCTTCCATGTCGTGGGCGGCACTGCACAGCCGGGCGCCGTCGTTCGTGAAGCCCACCCCTTCCTTCTCGAAGTCATGGGGCTTGGGGAAATCCCGGTCCGGGCCCCGGTAGCGGACGTCGGAGACGACGACGGTCCTGGTATCGGTCTTGCGGATTTCGGAAGGCGGGACAGCCGCGACCTGCGCGGTCGCCAGCGCAACGATGAATGCGAACATGAAACCTCCCCGGGTCGTCGCGGCATGCTGCCCGACCGCTTCGACCACGGTCAAGCCGCGTGGGCTCGGCCGTGGCCGTGAAGGCATGCGTTTATCGTGTATTCAGCGCATGAGCTCGCCCCGGACCTCGCGCCTCCTCGGCCTCGCCGCCGTCCTCCTGCTTTCCCTGCTGGCCGTGGGGCGCTCCGCCATCGGCACCGCGCACGACGGCTTCACCATCGACGAGGCCTGGCACATCGTCGCCGGCACCAGCTACGCCCGCGGCCAGGGCTACCACCTCAATCCCGAGCATCCGCCGCTGGTGAAGCGCTGGGTGGGCGCGGCGATGCCCGACACCTTCAAGCTGCGCCCCTACAAGGCGCTGCACGAGAAGGAGGAAGAGCGGCGCTGGGTGCAGGAAACGATGTACCAGGACAACGGGACCGCGGGCGCGCAGTCAGTGTCGCGGCCCGCCATGTGGGCGCTCAACGGATTGCTGCTCGCGATACTCGGCCTGCTGCTGTGGCGGGCCTTCAGCCTTGCGTGGGCGGTCGGCACCCTCGCCTTCCTGGCGCTCGAACCCACCGTCGCGGGGCACATGCCGGTGGTGATGACGGACTTGCCGCTGTCGCTGACGCTGGCGATCGCCGCGCTCAACGCGGGCATCCTCGCGACCGACTGGCGTTGGCGCTGGGTGGTGGCGACCGGCCTGGCGATGGGGCTGGCGCTGACGGCCAAGCACTCGGCGTTGGCGGGCCTGATGGGCACCGGCCTGGTGCTGGTAGTGGCTGCCCTCACGCGCCTGCGCCCGACGCCGCGCGACGCAACGCGCGGGCTCGCGCTCGCCGCCACCACGGCGGCGCTGGCCGTCGCCGTCCTCTGGGGCGCCTACGACTTCCGCTTCAAGGCCGACCCGGACGGTGTCGATCGCTACAACGTGCCGATCGCCACCAAGATCGGCGAGCTGCGCCTGCCGCACTGGAAGACCACGCTCGACTTCGCCGACCGTCATGCCCTGCTGCCGGAATCCTACCTGTGGGGCCTGGCCGACACCGTTCGCACGGGCGTGGAAGGTCGCAGCGGCGGCCTGTTCCGCATCTGGGGCACGCTGTACGAGGGCGCGCCGCCGTGGTTCTCGTGGCCGGCGATCATCCTGTCGAAGATTCCCCTCGGCCTGCTCGCGCTCGCGCTGGCGGGCCTGGTGGCCAGCGTCGGCGCCGCGCGCGATCCCAAGGTGCGCTGGCCCCTGCTGGCCGTCCTCGCGTCCTGCGCCTTCCACATGGCGGCGCTGGTGGGCTCGGGTGGCGTGTGGGGCGGTGTGCGGCATGCCTTGCCGGTGGTGGTGGGCCTGGCCATTGCGGCCGGCGCGCTGCTGCACTGGGCCTGGGCTCGACGCTCGCGCGCCTGGCTCGCCGTCGTCGCGATTCCCTACGTGGCCGCGTTCGCGATGACGATCCGGGAACCGCACGCCTGGGAGTACCACAACGAGCTGGTCGGCGGCACGGCCAACGCCTACAAGTATTTCGAGAACGAAGGGATCGGCCTGGGCCAGCGCTACCCGCAGATCCTCGACTACTACCGGCGCGTGATCGCGAAGTCGGGCCTGCCGCTGTACACGCGCTTCGCACCGGAGGAAATCCTGCGCGCCGACGGCGTGCAGTGGCGCCGCCAGGTCGAGACGCTCGACGACACCAATACCGAGGGCAAGCTGACGGGCTGGTTCGTGATGGGCATGGCCAACCTGCTGCCCGTGCCCCAGGCCGACTGGGATCCCCAGCGCGACCTGCGCGGCCGCGAGCTGGTCGCGCGCTTCGGCCCCATCGGCATCTGGAAGGGCACGCAGAACGATCCCAAGGGCCGCGCCGGCGCCATGGCCGGCCGCGTGTGGGACTACATCTACAAGGAAAACGGCAAGGACTGGGCGAAGGTCGCACAACGGCTGGAAGAATCGCTCAAGGTGCTGCCCATGGGCGTGCCCGGCTGGTTCGAGCTCGGCAACGCCTACGTGCGGCTCGGCCAACGCGAAGACGCCATCCGCGCCTACAACGGCATGTTCGTGCAGAAGCAGATGCCGGTCGACGCCCTGGTCGCCAGGCAGGTCCACGCGCAGATCGACCTGCTGAAGTCCGGCGTGCCGATGGAAAAGGTGCAGCCCCTGCGGAGTCCCTGGCTAGAATAAGGAGAAGCCCACCGTGGCCAAGTTCAAGGACCTTTCGCTGATCGCCTGCGCCGCCAGTTCACTGGTGCAGGTTGGCGCGCAGCTGTTCGCCATCCTCGTCATCGTCCGGACGCTGATCGCGGCCCCGCCGCGCTCCTTCGCCATGCTGCAGGGCGACTACGGCTACGACAGCAGCATCTTCTGGAACACGGTGCCGATGATCACCCTGGTCGCGATGCTCGTGGCGCTCGTCGCCAACTGGAAGACGACGCGCCGCGGGCTGATGCTGCTCGCGCTGGGGCTGTTCATCGTCGGCTCGATCGTGGCGGGAATGGTCGTTGAGCCGGGGTTCGGCACGCTGACGTCCGTCGGCTACCGCGACGCGGTCGATGCCGCGATGAAGAGCCAGGCCGACACGCTCTACCTCTACGACTGGGGGCTGTGGGGCCTGTCGCTGGGTGCGGGCCTCTGCCTGCTCCTCGCATTGGCCCGGCCCGCCGTCAATCGGTGAACCCGCGCGATCAGGGCATGCGCAGGAACAGCACCAGCGGGTCGTGGTCGGACACGCGCACGGGGACACTCGCGTCGTCGTAGTTGTCCTCGCCGAAGCCGGCGTTGACGCGGGCGAACTCGATGCGCGCCGCCGGGCCCGGCGCCACCAGTTCGCGGCTGATCCACACCTTGTCCGCGACCACCGGCCGGCCGTCACGGATGATCGAGTACGCCTGGTCGCCCGGCATCCGCGCGGCCAGGTCGACGAGTTGCAAATCGGCCGGCAGCGCGTCGACGTCGCCCAGCAGCACCACCGGCATGTCCTCATGCGCTTTGCGCTGCAGGCGGATCGCGCTCGCCAGCGCCCGGTCCTGCGCGGCGCGACGCGCCTGCAGGTAGGCGGCCCGCGTCGGCCAGCCGTGCGAGGCCACCGACTGGCGGGCGTCGAAATCGGCGCGTTGCACCAGCACCACGGCCAGGTCGAGCATCCGGCCGTCGTCGCCGTGGATCCGCGCGTGCAGCCGCAGGGGCGGCGATTCGAACAGGGCCTCGCGGCCGCCGCTTCGAAGCGCGAAGGTCTCGCGCGCAGCCAGCGGACTCAGGCTCAGCGCCTCCACCCGTGGCACGCCAGGTCGCACCGGTGCGGTGCCGACCAGCAAGCCGATCCGGCTACCGGCGCCGTCGTCGCCGTGCACGGCCACGTAGCCCGGCTGCGCGTTGCAGGCGCCGGGGAAGAGCACGTTGCCGGCCTGGCTGTTCAGCGCCGCCGCGAGGTCCTCCAGCGCCCGGGCGTTCTCGACGTCCTGCACGCCCACGATGAAGGGCGCGCGCATCTGGCTGCACAGGACATTGGCCGCCTTCGCCAGGCGCAAGGCATAGGCATCGGCCGCGAGCACGGGTTCGCTGCCCTGGCGGACGTCGTCCAGCAAGCGGCGCAGGTTGAGGCTGCCGATCGTCGCTTCCCCCTGCTTCGCCACGTCCACCGAGGTCGGATTGGCCGCGGCCGCGATGCGCACCGTTGCCGAAGGATCGGGCAGCAGGTCGTAATCCCCTGCACCCTCGGCGAGCACGCCGACCAGCCCGTGGACCAGGTCGCCGCGATCCGCCGCCAGCGCGATCGCGCCGCGCTGGGCCGTGCTGGCGATGCGTAGCCCCTGCACCGCGCCGTCCACGCGCACGGCGCCGAAGAAGCGGCCGTCCCCGCGCACGCGACCGCTGCGCTCGTCGACCAGCCCCCCGGAGGGTCCGCGCACCGCCAGGCGGGCGATCGCCACCCGCATGCCTTCGTATCGCTCGAGGCCGCGGCGCCGCGGCGTGCCCGCCAGCGTCGCGTCGCCTTCGAGTGCGACGGGCGCAGGCAGCGGCTGTCCGTGCGCCAGCACCTCCACCGTCGACGCCGCGACCAGCGTCTGCGTCGACGCGCCCGGGTCGGAGGCAAGCGGGGTCTCCTGCACGCGCCCCTGCACGCGCACCCGCTCGGCCAGGG